>JAFGLK010000337.1 GCA_016928125.1 Anaerolineae bacterium | reverse complement strand
GGATCGTCTACCGGCTGGGGGTGAGCATCGAGCACACGCCGGTCAAGTATTACACCCATCCACCGGCGGATTTCGAGCGCTGGGCGCGGACCTGCGCCGGGATCGTGCGGCATTACAATCAGGGCTGGGCGAATGGCTTCGAGTGGGGCATTCGTTATTGGGAGATCTGGAACGAGCCGGACATCGGCGACAAGATGTGGTCGGGCAGCTTTGAGCAGTATCTGGAGCTCTATCGGGGCACGGCGCCAGCCCTCAAGGCGCTCGATCCGGAGCTGAGGGTGGGCGGCTATGCGGCGGCCAATCCGCGCTCGGAGCGGGTAGGCCAATTTCTGGACTACTGCCGCCAGCATCGGCTGCCGCTCGACTTTTTCTCGTGGCACACCTACACCGACGAACCCGAGCGGCTGGTCGACAACGCGCAGCGGGTGCGCGAACAGTTGGATGCACGGGGCTTCTGCCAGACGGAAAGCCATCTGAACGAGTGGAACTATGTGGGTTTCGATTGGGGCCAGATCTGGCGGCGGGGCAACGAGGCGATGCGTCGCGAGGCATTTGAGAAGCAGAAGAACGAGGCGGGGGCCAGCTTTTGCGCCGCCGCGCTGATCGCGCTGCAGGACGCGCCGGTGGACGTGTGCTGCTACTATGACGGCCAGCCCTCGGCTCTCTTTTGCGGTCTGTTCGACTATTACGGCGTACCTACACTGACGTACCAGGCCTTCGTGTGGTTCCGCCGCGTGCTGGACTGCGGCGAAAAGGTGACCGTGACCGCGGTCCAGGGGGACGATGCGGACGCGCCGAGACTCCATGCCCTGGCGGCGTACGATCGCGAGCGCGGCGCTGGCGCTATCCTCCTGAGCCACCCGGGCGATAGACCGCTGTCGGTGGACATGAAGCTAGATGGCCTACCGCCCGGTGAATCCTGGGGCTGGCGCGCTTGCCGGATCAAGAGGGCCGGGGTGGTTGAGCCCCAGCGGTTCTGGCGCCTGTCGCCGGAGAAGCAGCCATTGGGCCTTATTCTGGAGCCGCATGCCGTGGCGCTGATCGAGCTGCGGAGACGTTAGCTCGATCGCGGCGGCGAGCGCGTGCGATCCTCGCGCGCGAGGATCGCGCGCGATTTGCGCCCCTGCCACGGCGGGCCGAGACTATCGCGTACGCTCATCTTTCGTATCGAGAGGGGAAACAGATGCCAACGAATGCCGACTATCGCGTCCGTGCCGTACACTGCGACCATCGCGCCAGCGACGAGGAGGTCTACGCGGCGCTCAAGCGGGCCACCGACCCGTTGGAACAAGCCTGGGCCAAGCTCGAGCGCGCCCAGCGCATCACCATCAAGTTCAACCAGGCCTTCCTGCCCGAGAGGCTGGTCACCTTTCACGGCCGCCTGCAGGAGCTGGTGGATCCGGCGGTGGCGCGCGCCACCCTGCGCCTGCTGCGCGAGCGCACCAACGCCGAGCTGCGCTGCATCGAGATCACCGGCGCCAACAGCCGCCAGCGCCCCGCGGAGGAGCTGCTACCCCTCATGCCGGTGATGAAAGAATTCGGCGTGCCCTGGGTGGACGGCGACCGGCCGCCGCTGAAGACGTATCGCGTGCCGGGCGGTGGCCTGATGTTCGACCAGTACCTGCTGCACGAGGCCGCGGTGGAGACCGATGCGTTCGTGTCGGTGCAGCCGATGAAGAATCACGCTTTCATGGGCGTGACGCTCTGCCTCAAGAACCTCTTTGGCCTGCCACCCATGGAGCCGTATGGCCGCACGCGCAGCTACTTTCACCACATCATCCGCCTGTCGTACGTGCTGGTGGACCTGGGCCGGCTGGTGTATCCGACGCTGAACATCATCGACGCGCTGGTGGGCCAATCGGGGCGCGAGTGGGGCGGAGAGGGGCGCATCTGCGACGCCCTGGTGGCCGGGGACCATCCTATCGCCACCGATGCCTGCGGCACGCATCTGATGGGCTTTGACCCGCTGGCCGACTGGCCGCATCAGCCCTTTGTGCGCGATCGCAGCTCGCTGCGCATCGCTCATGACCACGGGTTTGGCACAGCCGACCTGAGCCAGATCGATTTCAACTCCGAGGTCCAGGCGCCGGTGGCCAGCTTTCGCACCGAGGAGACCGATCCGTACGAGACGGTGCTGGCCTGGCGGCGCTCCACCTGCGAGCAGGCGCTCTACTACCGCGACCATCGCCAGGCCTTCGTGGATCGTTACGCGGGGGAGTACATCCTGCTGCAGGATGGCGAGGTGCGCTGGCACAGCGAGACCAGCGACCTGGGCGCCAGCCGACGGGATCTGGCTGGACCGCGGGCGCAGAGCGCGCTCTACCTGAAGCTGGTGGATCCCGAGGAGGCCGAAGGCGAGCATTTCGAGGTCTACGAGGGCGAGCTGGCGCGGCTGGACGCCCTTGGGTGATCTGTGGCATCGGGGCAGAGGCGGGCACGCCACCGGGCACTAGCGCGCCTGCCGTCGCGGCGGAGAAAATGGAACTGCTGCCAAGCTACGAACTCGGCCGACCCAGCGACACCAGTACCTGCTCACAGAGCCTGGCCGATATCCAGATATCGGGGCTAGCGGCGATCTCACGAAGCAGAAGCTCTGTCTGGTCGAGCGATAGCAGGCTCTGCCGGTAGGCCCTGACGAGCACGCCCAGCGTACCGGCGATACGCAGATGCAACCGACGGGCCTCGGCCCTTGCCCCACTTCGTCACCCAACAGCAGGAGAGGTCCTGTGAACGACAAAGCTAACGCTAGCACCTCTGTCTCGCCGAGGTCGAGCAGTACAGCAGGGACGTACGATGCCATCTGGGCTTGAGGCACTTCCACAATCGGCCACTGATGGCGCTACCAGAAAAGCCGCACAGTGAGCGCGTCTGGCGCGCCCAGAGCGAGGCCCTGTGTGACAACCTCATCATAGACGGCTCGCGTGGTGTGGACTTGATCGAACAAGTCAGCGAGCAAGTCCAGACGGTTCAGTTCTCCGAGGGTCATCGGGGGGCCAGCGTCGGACAGCACGGAGCCGGTCACGACTTGCCCAGTTCCTCGGCCAACGTCTCGGCGCTGAATGAAGGCTCCATGCCGCGGGCGTAGGCGTAGCGGGCTAGCTCGGACTGTGAGACCCCTGCCGCACGCGCCGCTGCGCCAAACGACATACCGCCACGCCGATAGCGCTCAAGCGCCTGGTCGATCTTGAACTCGCGCAGCCCACGCTCTAGCAGGTCTACGACCAGGTCCTTGCCCACAGAGTCAATCTCTCGGGCGAGCGAGTCGGGTATCTCCAGGATCAGCGGTTCTGAGGACACCTTACACCTCCGACGATTCAGACGCGCTCAGGCAGATCTGTTGTGCCACAGATCGCTTCGCACCGCAAAGGGAGCTGGTGATTACCCACATCTCGAAGCGCATGCCGATCAGGGCCTTCTGGTCGGCCGTTATGCAGAGTTGGCCGGCCTGACGAGTGGTCGATGACGGCTCCCGAGGGACTCGACGGATTCCGAGCTCTCTTTCGTCGTATCCGAAGACGCTGAAGGTGTCCTGACGGTCTCTCCGATGCTCGACAGAGCCGTCTCTCGCCTAGCTCGCCACAGATTGGCTCTCGTGAGAGCATCACTGAGGCCGGACCGTGCTCCCAGACGCGTTGCTACAGGTGTCCTGCGGTCTGCCGAAGCGACGGTGGGGCACTCTTCAGACTTATGGGTAATCACCAGAAAGGGAGGAGGCTCCGAGCCGAGGGCCGGTGGCAGCCGTCACCATGAGGCGGGACACGCGCTCGGATGGGCGGGCCAAGCTATTTCGGCTCCGGGGCTTTGGCGCTACGCCTGGGCGATTCGATCGCCCCGTATGAGGCGAGCAGCGGCGCCAGATCGTTCAGGCAGGTGCGGCCGCCCAGCCCCAGGATGCCCGCGTCGGGCACGCCGCAGGCGCGCAGGGGCGCCACGATGTCGGCCATCAGGTCTGGCACGTACATCTTGAGCAGCGAGGCCTGGCCCTCGGGTGCGAGTGCGATGGGCGTCAGGCCCGCGGGCAGCAGGCAGCTCTGGCCCGTCAGCAGTCGCTCGGTCACGCCGCCGCCGCTCACCCGCACAGCGCCCTGGATGGCCGAGATCACGGCGAAGCGCTGGCCCTCGCTGGTGAGAGTGTGGGGCGCGACCAGGTCGAGCCGCTCCATGGCGAAATGGCGGCAGGCCATGATGTAGGTGCGGGCGTTGCCCTGCTCCGCCACGCGCACAGGGCGCGTGCGCGGATCAAAGCCCTCCTCGAGGTGGATCAGGTCGGCCAGCTCGGCGGCGCGCCCGGCACGCTGGTCCGGCTCGGCGCGCTGCACGTGCCAATTGAGGCCGAGGGTGATGTCCGAGTTCTGCATGATCTCGCAAAAGAGCACGCCGCCTCGCGCATCGTGCATGACGCCGGCGTAGAGCAAAAAGGCATCGCCAGGCTGGACGGCGAACTCACGCATGCAGTCGCGGGAGCTGCCCCGCAGCAGCGCGCCGGTCAGCTCGTCGCGGGTAAGGCCTGGGCGGGGGCCAGCGTGTATGCTGGCGCCGGGGCGCACATGCAACATGTACCAGGCCTCGGTCTTGCCCGTGTCGAATCCGCCCCGCTGGGCGGCCCAGGCGTCGTTGGGGTGGATCTGCTCGCCCAGAGGGTTGGACGCGTCCAGGAACTTGATCAGCAGGGGAAAGCGCTTCCCGTGGCGCGCGACGATGTCGGCGCCCAGGAGTGGCTCGCCCAGCTCCTCGATGGCCTGATGCAGCGTACGGCCCGCCAGGGGGCCGTTGAGGATTACGCTGGACTCATCGGGGCGATCCACCACCTCCCAGGTCTCGGCCAGCGTGTGGTCCTCGGGGAGGCCCGGCTTACTCAGGACCTCGGCGATCCAGCGGCCGCCAAAGCCATAGTTGCGCAGGCGCTCCTCAAAGCGGAGCGGGTAGAGCGATGTGGCCATCGGTTACTGGAACCTCCTCGCCATACTATGAGCCGCCGAGGCCACAACATGCGCGGCCCAGCGCGGACACGTGCACGCTAGATGCCGATGCTCTTCAGGTAGCGTCGGCTGATCTGGGCGCTCTCGAACGCGGTGGCCTTGGTGGTGCGGTCGGTTTCCACCACCACCCAGCCCTCGTAACCGGCGCCGCGCAGGATATCAAAGATAGCCGGAAAGTCGACCATGCCCTCTCCCAGTTCGGCAAAGATGCCCGCGTCGGAGAATTGGCCATAGTTCCACTCCTGGGCCAGCCCCTGGTTCAGCACCTTCGGATCGATGTCCTTGAGGTGCATCGAGATGATCCGCCCAGCATAGTCGCGGCAGAACTGCACCGGATCGACGCCGGCCCAGGCCAGATGGCCGATATCGGGGCCCTGGTAGATCAGCTCGGGATCCACCAGGTCAAAGAGCCGGTCGATCTCCTCGCGGGTCTCGATGAAACTGCCCACGTGGTTGTGGAAGCAGCTCTGGACGCCGTAGGAGAGGGTGATGCGCCCCACCTCGTTGAGCACGTCGGCGAACTGGCGAAACTGGGCGTCGGTGAGCATCTCCTCGGGGCGGACGTGGGTCGAGGCCTGGCGGCGGGTGCGGCCGCTGGGAGTGATGGCGCCAAAGCCGCCTGAGGCGACGTAGAGCTCGCCGCAGCCCACCTCGGCCATGAACTGGCCCAGCGTGTGCGCCCGTTGCAGGATCACCTCGCGCTGGGCAGGGTCCCAGAAATCGGCGCTCAGGTAGCCCGGAGCGGGGCTCAGGCCGTAGGCGGCGTAGCGGGCCAGCAGTTCCTGGGCGGTCTCGTCGCCGCGAGGGCCGCAGGGCGCGCCCTCGTAGCCCGCTTGAGCGATCTCGGCCAGGGGGTCCACGTCGCGCTTGGGGTGCTCGTTGTTCCAGGTGATCTGTCCACACGCTACGCGAAAGACTGCCATGTCGCGCTCCTTGTAGGGGGTTTGGGGTTCTGCGTGGCAGGACTATGGCACAACGGGATGGGGGTTGTCAACCGTGAGCTGGCCGGATCGGCGATCCGGCCAGCAGCAGAAGGCGTTTTGTGCAGGCACGCGGAAATGTGTAAGCTTGGCTCATTGGCCAAGCTGCAGATAGACGATCTGGAGGTGATCGGTGGAGACGGGAAGCTATGACGTGGTGATCATTGGGGGCGGACCCGCGGGGAGTACGGCGGCGATCTATGCGGCACGCGCCGAGCTCAAGACGCTGGTGCTGGACAAGGGCTTGCGCACGGGCGCCATGGGCCTGGCAAGCAAGTTGGCCAACTACCCCGGCCTGCCGGGTGAGATCAGCGGCGCCGAACTGCTGGGGCGCATGCGCGCGCAGGCCGAGGGCTTTGGCGCCCGCTTTGAGCAGGATCGGGTGCTGAGCGTGGACCTGGAGTCGGACCCCAAGACGATCTGGACCACCAAGGGGATGTACGCGGGCCGCACGGTGGTGATCGCCACCGGCGCGCTGGGGCGCACCTCGACGGTGCCGGGCGAGGAGCGCCTGCTGGGCCTGGGCGTCTCGTATTGCGCCACCTGCGACGGGGCCTTTTTTCGCGGTCAGGAGGTGGCGGTGGCAGGCAACAATCAGGAGGCGGTGGAGGAGGCGCTCTACCTGACCGAGTTCGCCGAGCGGGTGCACTTGCTGGTGCAGACCGCGGAGCTGAATGTGCCTGAGGAGCTGGCCGCCGAGGTTCAGGGGCATCCCAAGGTGGCGCTCTATCCGTCCACCCGATTGCGCGAGATTCTTGGCGATGGCGGGGTGGAGGCGGTGCGCATCGCGCCGCGCGGCGGCGAGGAGCAGGACTTGGCGGTGGCAGGCGCGTTCCTTTATCTGCAAGGCGCCCACCCGATCACCGACTTCCTGCAGGGCCAGCTCCCCACCACCGAGTCGGGCTGCCTGGAGGTGGATGACCTGAACCAGACGATCATCCCAGGCGTGTTTGCCATCGGCGATGTGCTGTGCACCCACGTGAAGCAGGTGGTGATCTCGGCGGCCGAGGGCGCCCGGGCGGCCATGGCGATCCGGCGGCTGCTGTCGGGTCGCGACACGCTGCGGCCGGATTGGTCGTAGGGGCTGCGGAGACGCGGGGAGAGGGAGATGGGGAGATGGAGAGACACGGAGAGGGGGAGAGGGAGAGATTTGGGGAAGCCCAGGCGCCTTGACGGCGTCGGAGGGGTGCGCTATGCTGCGCGGCAGCCCGGAGCGGTAAAGCCCGCTCCGGCGTATCATGCTCAGCGACAAGGAGTAAACCCATGCGCATCGCCAAGATCGAGCAATTCTACCCGCGCAGTCGCATGCGGCTGATCAAGATCACGACGGACACGGGCCTGGTGGGCTGGGGCGAGACCACTCTGGAGGGCAAGCCCAAGAGCACCTGGGCCGCGGTGGAGGAGCTGTCTGAGTATCTGATCGGCAAGGACCCGCTGCGGATCGAGCACCACTGGCAGCACATCTACCGCTCGGCCTTCTTCCGGGGCGGCAATGTGTTGATGACGGCGCTGTCGGGCATCGACCAGGCGCTGTGGGACATCGCCGGCAAGCATCACGGCGTGCCGATCCACGCGCTTCTGGGCGGGCACGTGCGCGACCGAATCCGGGTCTACGCCCACTGGGGCATCCGCGACCTGAGCGAGGAGGGCCTGGCGAGGTCCAGGGAGCGCCTGGACATGCTGATGGCCAAGGGGCAGTATACCGCCTTCAAAGGCGGACCGGGCGGCAAGTGGCGCGCCCACGAGCCGCCGGCAGTGATCGACCGCTTTGTCAAGGCCGCCTACACCATGCGCGAGTGGGTGGGGCCGGATGTGGAACTCTGTTTCGACTTTCACGGCAAGATGACCCCCGCCCTGGCGATCGAGGTCTGCAACGAGATCAAGGGCATGCGGCCCCTCTTCGTGGAGGAGCCGGTGCCGCAGGAGAACGTGGACGCGCTCAAACTGGTGTCGGACCACGTGCCCTTCCCGATCGCCACGGGCGAGCGACTGTTGACTCGCTGGCAGTTTCGCGAGGTGCTGGAGAAGCAGGCCGTGGCTCTGATCCAGCCCGACGTCTCGCACGTGGGCGGGATCAGCGAGATGAAAAAGGTGGCCAATATGGCCGAGGTCTACTATATCCACATCATGCCGCACTCGGCGATCGGACCGGTGGCATTTTCCTCCTGCCTGCAAGTAGATGCCGCGGTGCCGAACTTTCTGGTGCAGGAGCAAGTGGATGTGGGCCTGGGTGAGGGGCTGCTGGTGAATCCCTGGCAGGTGAAGAACGGGCACATCGAGCTGCCCACGGCGCCGGGCCTGGGGATCGAGGTGGACGAGCGCATCCTGGCTGAGCAGGTGACCTATCGCGAAGAACTGGGCGGCGAGTTCTACTACGAGTCGGACGGCTCGGTGGCGGACTGGTAGGGCGGCGTGCGCTGTAGGCGCGATCGTTGATCGCGTCGGACCGACAAGCGGCGGCAAGCCGCCGCACGCCAAAGAGGAGGGCTATGTCGTCACGCGGACTGCCAGAGGTACCCTACGGCGCGGTCTACTACCGCTACTCGAACCCGCCGCGGGAGGATTGGGCGCGCGACTATGCCGTGGCAGCCGACGATGGCATGAACACCTTCCGCCACTGGTTCCTCTGGTCGGCCATCGAGATCGCGCCCGGCGAGTTCGACTGGTCGGGCTACGACCGGCAGCTCGACCTGGCGGCCAAGCACGGGCTCAAGACGGTCATCGCCGAGATGATCACCTCCGCGCCCGAGTGGGCCTTTGCTCGCTACGCCCACGCCCGCTATGAGCGGCGCGACGGCTCCAGGGTGGAGAGCGGCATGAGCGGGAGTTGCGTGGTGGGCGGCTTTCCCGGGCTTTGCCTGGACCACGCCGACTATCGTGAGTTGGCCGGTCGTTTCCTGCGGGAGCTGGTGACGCGCTATCGCGATCATCCCGGGTTGGGCGCCTATGACGTGTGGAACGAGTGCGGGCAGGACGCCGAGACGTGCTATTGCCCGGCGACGGCGGCCCGCTTTCGCGATTGGCTGCAGGCCAAGTATGGCGACCTGCGGGCGCTGGGCGCGGCCTGGCATCGGCCCAGCTATGCCGAATGCGACGACATCGCGCCGCCTCGGGCGCTGGGCCCCTATCCCCACGTGCTCGACTGGCTGCAGTTCCGGATCGACAACGCCTACGAGCAGATGCGCTGGCGCGTGGTCTTGATCCGCGAGCTGGACCCGAACCACCCGATCACGGCCCACGGCGTGGC
>JAFGLK010000336.1 GCA_016928125.1 Anaerolineae bacterium | reverse complement strand
GCCGCGGCGGGTGTGGGTCCAGAGCCCCGCCTACGGATCGTGAACTTTGGGGAGAACATCCACGATCAGCTCATCTCGCCGCGCTACTGGGAGCGCTACTGTCTGCCCTTCTATCACAAGCGCTGCAGCCAATTGCGAGAGGCGGGCATCTTCTCGCACATCCACATGGATGGATTCTTCCACTCGCTGCTGCCCTACCTGAGAGAGCTGCCCTTTGATGGCATCGAGGCGCTGACGCCAGCCCCGCAGGGGGATGTCTCGCTGGAGGAGATGGCCGAGCACATCGGCGACAAGGTGCTGCTCGACGGCATCCCCGCGGTGCTCTTTATGCCCCAATACACCGAGGGCGAACTGATGCAGACGGTGGAACAGCTCGTCGCCCTCTTTCATCCCCGTTTGGTGCTGGGCATCTCGGACGAATTGCCCGAGGGCACTGGTCCCGAGGCGCTTGAGCGGGTGCGTCAGGTGGCGCGCTGGGCGCGCTCGCACCCGTGATGAGATGAGCTGAGGCTTGCTGATCGTCCTGGCGGGCGCTATACTCCCCGCAGCGCTGGGTGTGTCGAGCAGGGAGGTGCGCGATGTCTACCGGCACTGGCCTCACGCTTTTCCATCCGTCCGTCGTTGGCAAGTTGAGTCTGCGCAATCGTCTGATGCGCTCAGCCACGTGCGAGTATATGGCAGATATCCACACGGGCGCGCCGGATGCGCGTCAGCGCGAGCACTATCGCGGCCTTGGCGAGGGCGGCGTCGGGCTGATCGTGACGGGGCACCTGGCCGTCCAGATGGAGGGGCGCAGCCATGTCTGGATGGCGTCTATGGCCAGCGATGATCTCGTTCCGCTATGGCGCGAGACGATCGCTCCGGCCCAGAGCGCTGGCGCTCGCTTCATGGCGCAGATCAACCATGCGGGCGCGAGCGCGAGCTTTGCAGACAATCCCACCCGTCTCAGTCCATCGGGCGTGCCCTCGAGTACCTTTGTGCCCTGCCGGCCATACGCCGCCAGCGAGCAAGAGATCCAGGACGTGATCGAGGCCTTTGGCAACGCCGCACGACGCGTCCGAGAGGCCGGCTTTGATGGTGTCCAACTCCACGGCGGACATGGGTACCTCGTGTGTCAGTTCCTCTCGCCGATGATGAACCTGCGCGACGATGATTGGGGCGGTGATGAGACCAAGCGCTGCGCGTTTCTGGTCGCCTTGACGCGTGAGATGCGCCGACAGGTTGGCCCGGACTATCCCCTGTGGCTCAAGCTGGGTGTGGCGGGATCGGAAGCGAGTGGACTGACCAAGGAAATGGGCGCTCGGGCGGGCGCCCTCGCGGCCGAAAGCGGGGTCGACTGTATCGAGATCACCACCGGGCTCGGCGTGCCTGCGTGGGTGGACGCGAGGGAGGAAGGCTGCTACCGCCCGATGGCCGAGGCTGTCAGGGAGCAGGTTGGGCCAGATTATCCATTGGCTTTGGTGGGCGGCTTTTCGACACTGGCCGGCATGCAGGCCATGCTGGACAGCGACCTGGTGCAGATGATCAGCCTCTCCCGGCCACTGATCGCCGAACCCGATCTGCCCCTGCGTCTCGAGCAAGGTCTCAGCGACAGGGCCATATGCGTGCGATGCAACCGCTGCCGTTCAGAGCGCCCTGGGGATGGTATCGCCTGCCATCGCGAGGGAGGCGGCCTGGACCCGAGGCGTCCGCTCGAAAACCTGGATATCCTGCGAGGCTAGCTCTTGGGCCCGAGTCGGTTCAACGCCAGGACGCCCTCCTGGTCTGAATGCTTCCTCCAGTATATTGGGGCTGTCTGATCAGGATTATGATCTCAAGGAGCGGCTCATGCGTGGAACCAAGATGGCGGGCACGCCTGACTCACGGGGCTTCGCTCTGGCTCCCATTTCTGCCATGCAGAGGAGGACGTGATGATAGACAAGCGCCGAGCGGGGCGCTATGAGCGTATCTATGCGCAGCTTGCCACCCTGATTCAGGGCCAATCACCCAACTTGATCGCGGCCATGGCCACCATCAGCGCGGTGCTGCACGCCAAGATGCCGCACCACTTTTGGACCGGCTTTTACCTGGTCCACAACGAAAACACCCTGCACGTGGGGCCTTACCAAGGCTCTGTAGCCTGCCAGGTGCTGCAAGGGGGTGGCGTCTGCTTGCATTGCGCTCGCACCCGCCGGCCGGTGGTCGTGCCGGATGTGGAGGCCTTCCCAGGGCACATCGCCTGCGACGCGCGCTCCAAGAGCGAGATCGCCATCCCCATACTGAGGGACGGCGAGGTGGTAGCCGTGCTGGACGTCGACTCGGATAGGCTCGCCCAGTTCGATGAGGATGATATTGCGCCTTTGGAGCGCATCCTGAGCCTGCTCGGGCCCTATTTGTGAGGCGATGGGATGAGGCTATGAGCATCAGACGGAGAGGAGGATCCTCCCCGTCTGATGCTCAATCTGACTGGAGTTAGCGAATGGCGTAGACGACCTGCAGTCGCATCGAGAGCTCGAGCTCGCCAGGGCTGATCGGTGCACCACCTCCCAGGCCCACCTTGGCGGCCTCCATGTAGGCAAAGTTGCTGTTCAGGTAGCCGCCACCGCTGCCCACGACCTCGCTCACGCTGATCACCTCGCCAACCTGGACATCGTTGAGCGTCGCCAGTTCTGCGGCTTTGGCGCGCGCGTTCTCGATGGCCCTGGCCCGAGCATCAGCCTCCAGAGGCTGCGGCTCGGCGATTGAGAAGCTCACGCCGTGGATGGCGTTAGCGCCAGCCTCGATGGCTGCATCGATCACTGCGCCCACCGTATCCAGGTCGCGGATGACGATATTCAGCGTGTTGTTGACGCGATAGCGGGTCTCGTCCTCCAAAGTCCGCTCAGGACCATAATCTCGCTCGGCCCAGATGCTAAAGCCGGAGGTCTGCATATCCTTTGCGGCTACGCCGGCCTTCTCAAGGGCCGTCATGATGCGCGTCATCGTGGCGCTCGCCTGGTCGGTCGCGACGCGCACGCTCGCATCAACCGTCTCTACACCGATATTCACGTGGGCAACATCGGGTTCGATCTTGACCGAGCCCTCTCCCACGACGGTGATCGTGCGGGGGATCATCAGATCAGTCGCCAACGCGCTCTGCGCTAGGCCAGCCGTCTTGGCCTTCTCAACGCTCTGTGCTTGGGTCGCCGGGCCGATCCAGCCCTGACTGAAGGCCACCATACCCGCCAAGACGATCACGACAGCTACAACCGCAAAGCGTATCCCTTTCATGATGCTCCTTTCAAGCATTGTTTTTTTCTGACTTGCGGCCTATAGACGCAGATTCTGAGCCGAAGGTTCCATCCCACGATGGACCGGGGCCACTATCCGCCTGCTCCGTCAGG
>JAFGLK010000335.1 GCA_016928125.1 Anaerolineae bacterium | reverse complement strand
GACTCGCGACGCCTTGCTCTCCCAGAGACGCGCAAGCGCCCAGCTGGCGGCCCACTCTACAGCTTGCCTGCCAACCAGATCAGGTTGTCGGCAAAGCGATCCACCGTGCGCAGCCCTTCCTCATCCTCCAGCACCTGGCCTGGCTCGCGGCCAAAGGCGATATTCCAATAGGTTGAGCCGGCCACGATCATGTCGTTGATCGTGTACCAGTAGACCAGTTGGGCATAGGTGAAATTCTGCCCGGCCCGCCGCGCCACCACGATCGGCCCGCCGATCTTGCGCGACAGACGCCGCCCATCCGCGCCCGAGACATAACCCGCGCGATCCAGCAGCGCCATGGTCTGAGGCGTGGCCGAGCCATAGTACACAGGCGAGCCCACCACGATGATCTTCGCCTCGAGCATCGCGTCAAAGATGGGGTGGAAATCGTCGTCCTTGATGGCGCAGGTCAGATCCTGCGTCTCGCGGCACGTGGCGCAGCCGAGACAGGGCTTGACCGTCTTCTCGCCCAGATGCACGAACTCGGTCTCGATGCCGGCCTGCTCCAGCCGCGCCAGACAGCGCTGCACCAGAGCCTCGGTGTTACCGCCCTTGCGCGGGCTGCCACAGATGCCGATCGCTTTCATGCAACTCCTCCTCAATCGCTGCCGTCGCGGCTCGATTCCCACACCGCACGCGTCAGGCGGTAGATGTAGCACGGCACAGGCGCCGTATAGGCGCGCATCGCCTCCGGAAACTCGTACAGCTCCTCACCAACCCGAGACGCGCCCACCGACTCATACAGGCGGATGGCGCGCGCGTTCTCCACATGGGGCGATGTCTCGATCGCGTCGCAGCCTGTGTGAACAAAGTGATAGTCGACCAGAGCCTGCCACACCTCCCGACCATAGCCCTGACCCCAGTAGGCCGGGCGCAACTTGAGATCGGGCCCGGCGACGCCCTGCGCGTCCGGACGCCGCAGCATGCATTCCCCGATCACAACCCCGTGCTCGCCCTTGAGCTGCACCACCGCCAGCTGCCCAAAGACGTCATCCGTTTGGGCCGAAAGCCGTGCCACGAGCTCCTCCCGCGCGACGGGCAGCCCCTGGGGAAAGCCCACGTAGCGCATGACCCGCGGGTCCGTCCAGAGCGCGTGGTAAAAGTCAGCATCGGCTGGCGTCGCCGTCCGCACGCTCAGACGTTCGGTCTGAAGAATCCATTCGCCGATGGATCCCATCTGCACTCCTTTGCGAGCGGTCTCCATGCGCGTCTATGGACCGCTGCGCCCATCCGATCGCGAACCCAGCCTGTGACCCCGTCAGCAGCCTGGATCTGCGATCGGGCCTACGGAGACAGGCTCGTCCTCCCCAGCCTCAGGCGCGACGTCCGCGTGAGACGATGGCCAGCGCAACCATGGCCGCGGCCGCGGCGGCCAGCGCCCACGCCGCGCCCGCCACCAGAGGCGTAGCCGCCTGCTTGACCGCGATGCCGGCGCTGGCCCAGACGATCACCAGCAGAAAAGCCACGTCACGCCGCGTGATGCTCACCGCGGCCGCCAAGATCCCCGCGACCACGAGCATGATCACCGCCCACGTCGCGGGGGCGATGCCCCAACCGCCCCAGTTGGCAACGTCGAGGGCGGAGGTGATATTGGCGATGGTGGCTACTGAGACCCAACCCAGGTACACGGAAAAGGGCACACGCACACACCAGCGCTCGGCCCTCGAGACGCTCGTGCGCCCCACGCCCAGTCGCAGATAGATTGTGATCAGCGAGACCAGCAGGACCAGCATCGCCACCACCGACAGGCCAAACAGCTCATAGTGCCAGAAGACGAGCCACACGGCGTTGGCCAAACAGCTGACCACAAACAGATAGCCGATCTGGCGCAGGCGCGGATTGCTGCCTTGGGAGGGCAGCAGTTGGTAGACCACAAACGCCAGCAGGCCCAGGTAGATCAGCCCCCAAATGGAGAAGACATACCCGGCGGGCACAAAGTAGACCTCAAAGCGATCCGAAATCTCGCCGGTCGTCTGCCCGTTCAGGCCGTTGGCGCTGGCCAGTCCGTTGAAGACGAGCGTCACCACCAAGGCGAGCACATTGACGATCTGTCGCAGCCTATCGCGCGCCATAGAAACACCCTCCCCTCCTCTGGATCACTCCCGAGACACGCCAGTCGGTCTCGTATGGGAGCCAGTCTATGATCCAGAGGAAACGCCGTCAAGTCTCAGACCCGGCGCTCATGTCGTACCACGATGGGGCGACGGTGAGCTCGGCCCTGGGACCCGACTTGCCGGCGGCCAAAACCGCGGTGCAGAGCCTCGTCGCGACGCACTCGGTGCTCAGGGCGCCGCCAGACCCATCGCTGCGCCTCAGCCGGAGCTGCGGGCGTAGGCCCGAAAGGGGTTCCTTTGCGTGAGCTGGGCCACCGTGTCCTCGTCGACGCCAGCGGCGCGCAGCTTGGGCAGAAAGCTCTCCACCAGATAGGTGAAGGGCCGCGGGGTGCCCCCGCCGGGCTCGCCAGGTTGGTACCACCCTCGATCGTGACTGAGCATCATCCGCTCGCCGAACCCCGCGTCAAGCAGGCGCAGGATGCGCTCCACATAGTGCTCATCCGTCTGACCGCCCCCGAGCCCGTCGTACTCGATCCACACGCCGCGTCGCGCCAACTCGCGATGGATGGCCACATCGGGCTCGTTCTGAGCGTGCACCCAGATGAACCGCGAGGGATCATGCCCGCGCTGCTCGATCAGATCGGTCTGCTCCCGAGCCACGCTGCCCCGCACGGTGTGGCTGCCAATCACCGCCCCTGTGCGCAGGGCGGCCTCGATCGCCGCGCGCAAGATGCGCCTCTCCACCGCCGTCATCCCTTCATCCCCCGCGGAGAGCTTGATCCAGCCAGCGCGCACGTTGGTGTTCTCGATGCCCTCCGTCAACTCGCGCAGCATCCATTCGCACAACCCGCCCTCATCCGCCTCACGAGCCCAGTCGGGCACCCACGGCTCGCGATAGATGCCGGTGGCTACCACCACGGGAAAGTGGACCGCTCGGGAGACCGCCGTCACCAGATCTACGCGTCGCCCCACGCCCACCGGCGTGGCCTCGACCAGGCAGCCGATGCCCGCCGCTCTGGCGCGCTCGAGTTCGGGGCCCATCAGGCGCACCACCTCCTCCTCCTCAGCCTCGGCCCAGCCTGGCGTGTTAGGCGGCCTCAAGTCGACAAACACATGCTCATGGGGCAGGATGATGCCCAGCCCCTCGGCGCCATGTGGCCCCAACGTGGTGATCAGTTGCGTCGTCAAGGCATCCTCCCTCGCTGCGAATGACTCGCTCGTAATAGACACATCGCTAGACGCTACGTTGCCCCTCTACCCGAGTTCAGGCATTCGTTGCCAAATCCAGGCCTCGCGGGCGCGTCCAAGATCGATCTGCTGGGTCTGGAGTGCGAGATTGAAGCGCGTTCTAATGTATACAAATCCATTTGAACGCAATCCGCTCGAATCTTGCCCGGCAACTCGCTCATACAAGATACGACTCGAGTATAGCCAACCACAGGCGCTTGTGCAACGCGCGCTTGACACATCGGCAGCCGCTCAAGTATAATGAGCGTGCTCAAGCCACGGAGCGGCTCGTGGGGAGCCTCCT
>JAFGLK010000334.1 GCA_016928125.1 Anaerolineae bacterium | reverse complement strand
TGTTCCTCCCATTCGCGCACCAGGGCCTCGACCGGGGTCTGCGACACGACGATGGCGTCTGCATGGCTGGTGATCAGGTCCAGGCTCTCGCGCACATAGGGAAAGGGCGGCACGCCATACACCATATCCGCGATGGTGGCATTCACCGCCCGGCTCCACGCCAGAGCCCGGGTCAGCTCCGGGTCGCCCGTCTCCGCCACAACCATAGCCAGCGACTCGTTGCTCTTGGGCAGGTCAGACGCGATGAACTCGCGAATCTTGTTCGCCTCTGGAATGGCGACGTTGCGACGCTGGACCTCGGGACGTTCGCGCAGCAGATCGAACACCATCACGAGGGCAGGCCAGCGGTTGATGCCCCGCCATTGGGAATAGAGATTGACAAACTCGGCCGCCTCGCGGGCATACTTGGAGACGGCTTGCAGATTCCAGTGCTTGATGATGTTGGGCGCAAAGCACTCTTTGTGTTTGATCTCCATGGTGTCGAAAACGCAGCCATCCGAGTCGATACCGACGAAAAACGGATAGCTGGGCTGCAATTCGACGAGCGGGCGCGCTACCTCGGGAAAATCCGCCACGATCTGTTCCTCCTTTGATGTCGTTGCCAAGAGCGAGCGGGGCACAGCCTGGCTTGCCGCGCGCCGCCTAGACGCCGCTGAAAGCGCAAAAGCCGCCATCTACCACAGCCGTCGCACCGTGCACAAACGATGCCCCTGGCGACAACAGCCACACGATGGTCGAGAGCAACTCCTCGGGGTCGCCATAGCGGCGCATGGGCGTATGATCGAGGATCGCTTGCCCCCGTGGCGTGGCCTCGCCGGTCTGCGCATCGAGGAGCAGAAAGCGATTCTGGTTGGTCAGATAGAACCCGGGCGCGATGGCGTTCACGCGGATCTTGGGCGAGCATTCCTGTGAGACGTGCACCGCCAGCCACTCGGTAAAGTTCTTGACCGCCGCCTTGGCTGCTGAGTAGGCCGGGATCTTGGTCAACGAGCGGATGGCATTGATGGAGGCGATATTGAGGATCACGCCGTGGCCCTGTTCCGCCATATAGCGCCCGAAAACCTGGCTGGGAAGCAGTGTGCCGAGAAAGTTGAGATTGAACACCGCCTGAAAGGCTGCCTCGGGCAGATCGAAAAAGCACAGCTCCGGCGTGGTGGTCGCCTCAGGCTTGTTGCCGCCCGCGCCATTGATCAGGCCATCAATGCGCCCAAAACGCTGCATGATTTCCTGTGCGCATGCTTCGAGGCTCTCCCGCACAAGCACATCGGCGCAGTAGGGCACCGCCTCACCACCCGCAGCCTGGATCTCGTCGGCCACCTGCTTGGCCGCTTCGGGACGGATGTCCAGCAGAGCCAGACGCGCACCCAGCCTCGCCAGGCCATGGGCAGCGGTGCCGCACAGAATGCCACCCCCTCCGGTGATCACGATCACTTGGCCCTCGATACTGAACAACTCGGCCAGATAGCTCGCTTCCATATCCTTCCTTCCAAGAGATCAGCTGTTGAAAGGCTGCAGGTGCCTCAGGATGTGCTTCTCCAGCGCCGCATAGTGAGCCTCTTCATTGGATGTCAGCGCAGCATAGATGCGATCGCGGAATCGATAGGTCCCATCAGACTCACGAATGGTCAGCACGGTGCCAAAAGTCACGTGCAACGCTTGGCGTGCATCGAACTGATCCAAAACGGTGTCCAACTCGGCGTCCTCAACCGCTTCGGGTCGCGGCGCGCGGCTCATCTCCGCTGAGACATGGTACGAGCGCCGATCCTCCTCATAATGATCGAGCGCAAAGCGGTAGATCTCGCGGAATAGTTCGGGATTGATCCGGGAGATAGCGCGCAGAGCCTCCAGATAGCTCGTGCCGGCCGTCTTGAGGTGCACCCATTCGCCAGCCAGGCGGGCAGCGATCGGGTAGATGCTGAACTTGTCGGAGCCAGAGTGCAAGCTCAGCTTGTAAGGCCCCAGATAGCGGGCCACGGCCACATGGCGCCGGAACGAGTCCTCAAAGGCGCCCAGATCCCCGATATAGTCCACGCCTTTCTCAAAGCGCCCCACATAGCGCGGGGCCAGGCTCACCCATTCCACGCCCAGATGTCGCAGCTCACTGGCGATGTAAAAGTGCTCCTCAGGCTTGGTGGGGGTATCTGTCTCATCCACCGAAACCTCAAGCTCAAAAGGTCTCGATCCGATGGCGCTCACGAGATAGCGATACATGCTCACCAGATGGGCCAGCGCACGTCCATACTTGCAGGCTGCCCGCAAGAGATGCTCCTCGCTGATGGACAGCTCCTCACCGCCCGTGAGTCGCCAGCTCTTGCCCGCATAGGCCCGATGTGTGGCCTCGGGCGTCGTCTCCAGGCGCTCCCAGGGCAGCGCGGCGTACTTACGCCGGAGCTCGGCGATCCCATCGGTCTCGGCCTCATTGTCGACATGGTCGCGCGGATCGAGGGTGTACATCACAAAGCCGGCGGAGACGCAGACGTCGATATCCTGTTCGTTCTTCAAATGGTCCGCATCGGCGCCAAACCCAGCCTGCCAACCCTCCTGGAGGACGCCCCACGAGGCGTCATCCATCACATCCTCCGGCGTCCTGGCCGTACGCTCCATCTCGCGGATGGATTGCTGGGCGAAGATGGGCACGATGCCCCGAGCGTGGCGCATGGCGCGCACGTGGCCCGGCGTGGCGATGCCCAGGCGATCGCCCCAGCCCGCCGACTTATGCAGGCCGACTCGGATCGGCGCCGTGAAAGGCACGTGGGCGCGCAGGGCCAGCGCGTTGCCGTGATCGGTCTCCCCGAGGCCTATGCGCAGAGCGCGGTCTTCGAACGAGGCCGGCCGCACCTGCAGCTGGAATTCAGGTGGCACGTCTCCCTGCATCAGGAGACCCAATGACCGTTTGGCGCCCGCGTGGGCAAGGAAAACCAATCCCGATGGGATGCTGACGAGCGAGCGCGGATAGACAGACAGGCCTGTCAGAGCCTCCAGGATGCCGATGGGCTCGCCTTTGGCACGCAAAAGATCCACAAGATCAGACATGCACGTCCCCTTGCATTCGAACGCCGACTGGCTTGGCCCCGGCTTGCGGATGATCATGGAAGCCTGGCGGGCGGTCCACGCCAGGGGGCCAGGAGAGGGGATGGCAGCGCACATTCAGGCCCTGGTTTTGGTGTCCCTGCCCGGCCATGAGGCGGAGTATACTACAACTCGCGGACGAGTGTCAACGAATCATGGCGACCCGGGGAACCTCCAGACCCGTCTCAGTGTTTGTGCTTCGCCTGTGTAGCCGTATAATGAACAACACAGACACGACAACATGGTGCGCGAGGAGGGATATGGCCCCTGGAGTGACGATCATAGGTCTCGGCCCCGGCGATCCTGGGCAGCTTTCCCTTGAGGCCTGGCGTCTGCTGGAGGCGGCGCCGGAGGTCTATCTGCGCACAGGTCGCCATCCCACCGTTGAGGCACTGCCTCGCGCGGCGATCTATGCGACCTTTGACGAGGTCTATGAGCGCGAGGAGACTTTTGAGGCCGTCTATGAGGAGATCGCCCGGCGTGTTCTTGCGTTGGGTGAGAGGCCAGATGGCGTGCTCTACGCCGTGCCGGGCCACCCCCTGGTAGGCGAAACCAGCGTGGTGCGCATCTTGGAGATGGCACAGGCACACGACCTGCCCGTTCGCATCGTAGCGGGGATCAGCTTCCTCGAGCCGACGTTGACGGCTCTGGGGCTCGACGCCTTGGATGGCCTGCAGATCTGCGACGCGACGCTTCTGGCTCAGCGGCTCCATCCCTTGCTCGACCCGGATGTGGGCGCCCTGATCGGGCAGCTCTACAGCCGTGAGCTTGCGGCGGATGTCAAGTTGACCCTCATGAATCTCTATCACGACGAGCATCCCGTCCACTTGGTGTACCATGCTGGCATGCCAGACGAACGGGTGCGTGATCTGCCGCTGTATGAACTCGACCGCCAGACCGATTTCGACCACCTCACCAGTGCCTATCTGCCGCCGCTGGCACGACCTGGCGGGCTCTCCAGCTACCAGGAGATCATGGCCAGACTGCGAGCGCCCGAGGGGTGCCCCTGGGATCGGGAACAGACGCACCGCTCGCTGCGCACCTATCTGCTTGAGGAGACCTACGAGGTGCTGGCGGCCTTGGACGCCGACGACCCCAAGCTTCTCAAGGAGGAGCTCGGCGATCTCTTGCTGCAGATCCTCTTTCATGCGCAGATCGCGCAGGAGAATGGGGACTTTGGACTGACTGATTCGATGGCCTATGCGATAGAGAAGCTGGTGAGGCGTCACCCGCACGTGTTCGGCCAGGCCAGTGTGGCCAACGCCGAGGAGGTGCTGCTCAACTGGGAGCAGATCAAACGTCAGGAAAAGGCGGAGGCCAACGTGGACCGTCCGTTCGTCTCGATGCTCTCGGGTATCAACAGAGCCCTGCCAGCCCTGTCTCAGGCCATGGAGGTGCAAAAGCGCGTGGCGCGGGTTGGCTTTGATTGGCCCGGCATCCAGCCCGTGCTCGACAAAGTGCTGGAGGAGATGGACGAACTGCGAGCGGCCCAGGATGCGCAGAGCCGCTCGGCAGAGATCGGCGATCTGCTCTTCAGCCTGGTGAACCTGGCCCGCTGGATGGAGCACGATCCCGAGAGCGCCCTGCGCGAGGCCACGGCGCGCTTCGTGCGGCGCTTTGAGGCCATCGAGCGCCATGCCTCCGAGCGCGACATCCCGCTAGAGCAGATGACTCTCGAGGAGATGGATCGCATCTGGGAAAGCGCGAAAGAAGCAGAGTAGAGCAGGCGAGCGGGCAGTCGCGCTGCGATGTGGCGCGGGATTCGAAAGGAGAGGGACCGATGACCAAGTCTAGTGCCTTGTTGATCGCGATCGCGGGCGTGATGATCGCGGTGACGGCCGTATTCACGCTTCTTGTGCGCGTGCCTATCCCTGCCACCCAAGGCTATTTCAATTTCTCCGACGTGGCCATCTATTTCGCCGCCTTCACATTCGGGCCTTGGATCGGCCTCGTGGCTGGCGGCGTGGGAACAGCCCTGGCCGATGTCCTGGGAGGGTATGCTCAGTTTGCGCCCCTGACGTTTTTCGCCCATGGTCTGGAGGGGCTCGCCGTGGGCCTTTTGGCCCGTCGCGCCAGGGGCTGGGGCCTGGCGCTGGCCTGGGCAGTGGGCGCCGTGATCATGATCGGCATCTACTTCGCGGGCGAGTTCTGGGTCTTTGGCATTGGGCCAGAGGCTTTTGCTGAGATCCCCATCAACCTGCTCCAGAGTGTGGTGGGTGGTCTGGTGGGCATCCCGCTCTACTATGCTGTACGCCGGGCCTATCCGCCGGTGACGCGCATGGCGCAGGGTCCTTCCTGGCGGGAGGAGTGATCCTCCGCGTGCCAGGGAGCACGCGCGTCAATCCATTGGGGAGTTGAGCGGTGCCCGAGTGCACCCGGAACGCCATCTCTATTGAAGCGCTGCACTATGCCTATCCCCCGCTGACGCCGCAAGGCGAGTCCCTTCGGGTGCTGCGGGGGATAGATTTTGGCGTGGAGCCGGGCGAGTTTCTGTCGATCATGGGTCCCACCGGGGTGGGCAAGTCCACCCTTTGCATGGCCCTCAACGGATTGGTGCCGCAGTCCACAGGGGGTGTGATTAGCGGGCACGTGTACGTGCTTGGGCACGATGCGCGCTCGGTGCCGGTGGCGCAGTTGGCGGCGCATGTGGGCATCGTATACCAGGACCCCGAGAGCCAGCTCTTTGCCACCACCGTGCTCGATGAGGTGGCGTTCGGCCCGGAGAATCTCGGCGTCGATCCGCACGAGATCGCCGAACGCGTAGAGTGGGCTTTGGGCGTGGTCGAAATGCGCGCCTATGCTGAACGCGCGCCGGCTCATCTTTCAGGTGGGCAGAAGCAGCGCGTGGCGATCGCCGCCAGTTTGGCCATGTTGCCCGAGGTGCTCATCCTGGACGAGCCGACGACCAATCTCGATCCGGTGGGCCAGCTCGAGGTCTTTGAGGTCATCGAGCGCCTCTGTCGCCAGCGGCGCATGACCATCGTCATGGTCAGTCACGATGCGGAGCATGTGGCCCAGTTCTCGGATCGCGTAGCCATCATGTGGCAGGGACGCATTGCGCGCAGCGACAGCCCCGAACGCATCTTTGCAGATGCTGATCTGGTGCGAGAGGTTGGGATCGCGGCGCCTCAGGTGAGCCACCTGGCGCATACCCTTTGCCATGAGCTTGAGGGGCGTCATTTTGTCTCGATCGACGGCGCCGAGCGAGCCTTGCGGGAGACGATGGCAGCCGGAACTGAGGCCCGGGCGAGATCCGCTCCGGTTCCTTCGCCGCAAGAGCGCGAGGCGACCCAAGATGTGGCGGTAGAGATCCGCGGATTGGTGTATCATTATCGCAACGGCGGCGACCAGCGCGCCATCGAAGCGCTCGATGGTGTCGATCTGCTGATCCCCGAGCGGGCCTATCTGGGAGTGATCGGCCAGAATGGCTCAGGCAAGACAACCCTGGTCAAGCATCTGAATGGTCTGCTCAAGCCCACATCCGGCGCAGTGTGGGTCTATGGCGTCGATACGCGCGCGGCGCGGGTCAGCGAGTTGGCCCGCATAGTCGGTCTAGCCTTTCAGAACCCAGATCACCAGATCTTTTGCGCCACGACCGAGGAGGAGATCAGCTTTGGTCCCCGAAACCTGGGTCTCACCCCGAGCCATGTGCGCGAGCGCACCGAGGAGGCGCTCAGCCTATTCGGGCTGACCGAGCACGCGCACACCCCGCCGGCGCTCCTCGGCTTTGGGTTGCGCCGCTTGGTCTCGATCGCTGCAGTCTACGCCATGCGGCCGCGGATCTTCATTCTGGATGAGCCCACGGCCGGGCTCGACCGGCGCAGCGCTGCCGCCTTGATGGCCTTGATCGACGATCTGCATGCCCAAGGGCACACCATCATCCTGGTGAGCCACGACATGGCGCTGGTGGCCGAACACACGCGCCAGACCCTGGTGATGCACGAGGGGCGCATGCTGGCCTACGGCCTGACCCGCGATGTATTTGCGCGGGCTGCGGATTTGGCAACCGCTCAGATCAGGCTGCCTCAGATCACGCGGCTCGGCCTACGGCTGGGTGACCTGGGCTTTCCTGGCGACCTGCTCAGCGTCGATGAGTTCGTGGGCGCCTATCGCCAACTGGTGGGAGAGGACGGAGATCCATCCCTGGAGGCAGCGGGATGAGCCCACTCTACGACCTCTACCAACCCGGGCGATCGTGGTTGCACCGGCTTGACCCTCGCACCAAGATGCTCTTTGTCGCCTGTGGCTTTGCCGCGTGGCTGCCCATGCACAACATCTGGGTGATGCTGGGGGCTTGTGTTGCGGTCCATGCCATCCTGTGGAGCGCAGGCGTGACAGCGCAGCGGATCGGTTGGGTCTGGCGCATGTTGCTGCCGACGGTGGCGATGATCACACTGCTCTGGGTGCTGGCCTATCCCGACGCAGGCCGCGTGCTGGTATCCTGGTGGTTTGTGAGGATCGGCGCGCGCAACCTGGCGGAGGGCCTGGCTGTGGGTCTACGTATAGCGGCCCTGGCGCTGTGGGTCTTTGTGTGGCTTTTCAGCACAGACCAGGCCACATTGGTGCGCGGCCTGGTGGCCTTGGGTCTACCTCACACCTGGGGCCTGACGATCGCGATGGGGCTGCGCTACATGCCCACCATGGCGAACGTGTTTCAGATGATCTCCGATGCGCAGCAGGCCCGGGCGCTGGACCTGTCGCGCGGGAACCCGCTCAAGCGCGCGCGGGCCTATCTGCCCATCACGGTCGCGATGCTCATTACGGCGTTGCGCATGGCCGAGAACCTGGCCCATGCGCTCGAGTCGCGGGCCCTGGGCGCCGCCCAACATCGCACCTATTTGCGTCAGCTCCATTTCGGGTGGCAAGACGGGCTGATCACGGCCAGTCTTTTGGGCAGCACCGCTCTGCTGCTTTGGGCGCGCTTTTCGCTGGGATTCGGCGTGGACCCCTTGCGCCTGTTCGCTCCATAGTGGGCAGGCCAAAGTGAAAGGGATCCGAGTCTAGGCGCACTCTTCTCCAAAGCTCGACTCCAGGGACATGCCTGGCGTCCCGGTCGGACATGAAAAAAGGAATTCGTGTGGGTGATTCGTCCATACGAATCCCTTTTTCCTTCCCGCGCAGGGCCCAAGCTATTTCGCGCAGCGAAAACCGATCGTGCTGAAGCGAAAATCGGGCTTGCCGCTCTTGCGCGTGGTGGTGCGTACGGCATCGGCGGGGTCAAACCAGGAGCCGCCGCGCAGCACTTTGTGGGTCTCGCCGTAGCGCTCGTTGGTGTAGAGGCTACCCCGATAGGCGGCGTACCAGTCGGCCGTCCATTCCATCACGTTGCCGCACATGTCCTCGGCGCCGTAGGGGCTGGCCCCTTCAGGATAGGAGCCGATCGGGCTCGTATCTCCCAGGCCCGCCTCGGCCGAGTTGCACCGGGCGCTGTCAAAGTTATCGCCCCACGGATAAGCCCAACCCTCGGCGCCGCGCGCGGCCTTTTCCCATTCGATCTCCGTGGGAAGCCGTTTGCCCGCCCACCGGGCATAGGCGGTCGCATCCTCCCAGCTCACCCACACGACCGGATGATCTTCTTTGCCCTCGGGGATCTCGCCCTCTTGCCAGTGCCGTGGCGTGCGATGGCCCGTCGCATCGACAAACGCCCTGTAATCGGCGTTGGTGACTGGATACTTGTCGATATTGAAACCGGCTACCTCGATCACCTGCTCGGGTGATTCATCCTCGGGGCCGCCGTCGCGACCAAAGATGAACTCGCCTCCAGGGACGTAGACCATACGTTCGTCCTGTTCCGGTGCGGAGGTGGGCGCCTGAGTGGGCCAGAGGGTTTTGGTCGGCCTTGGCGTATTCGTAGGCCCAGGTGTAGGCGTCGATGCCGCTGTGCCCTCGCTCACGGCCATAGTCGGGGTTGGCGAAAGCTGCATCTCGATCTTGAAAACCGCCGTGGGCGGCACGCTAGCCACTTTGGGGGCTTGGGTCGCCGCGGCCTGGGATTGGCTCTCCTCAGGAGCGGGGGCACTGCATCCAACAGTGACCAATAGCATAAGGGCAAAGAGCAAAGATAACAAGAGCAAACGGCCTGCAAACCTGGCCATCAATCTCCTCTCCTCCACTGTGAAAAATCAGCAATCCATTATAGCATCGCCGCGACAGTACTCAAAAGGAGCGAGAAATCACCACGCACTAGCGCCAGGCTTGGCTGTTCAGCCCGGCCTCTTGATAGAAGGACTCCAGTTCCCCCAGCGCGACCGATTGCGCCAGCGCGTGCCCTATGGTACAAGAGGGCTGGCGAGTCAACAGAGACATAACAGCGCTGGTTGGCAGAGCCCACCGCTTGATCGGCTTTGAGGAATCCTTTCGGGCTTGGCGCTCGCATAGCGCCTGCAGCGAGGTAGCATCTACTCTTATCGGGAGTGAGATATATGAGTTCACTGGGAGCCGCTGTCGTCGGACTGGGCGTAGGACGTACCCATTGTCAGGCCTATGCAAATCTGGCAGAGAGCACGCTGGTCGCCGTCTGCGATGTGAACGCTGAAAGGCTGCAGACGGTCAGCCAGCAGTATGGCGTGGCGGCCTATCAAGACATGGACGCACTGCTGCGCGATGAGCGCGTCGAGGTGATCTCGGTGGCCACGCCCCATCCCTCCCATGCGAGATTGGCCATCGCGGCGATGGAGAGCGGGCGCCACGTCATCGTTGAGAAACCGATGACGGTGGACCTGGCTGAGGCCGATGCGATGATTGACTGCGCCGAGCGCACCGGTCGCGCCCTGGCGGTGATCTTCCAGCGTCGCTTTTGGCCCGCCTCCCTAAGAGTGCGAGCGGCGATCGAGGCGGGTAAGCTGGGTGAGTTGGTCTCGGGCGAATGTGAGCTCACCTGGTGGCGCACAGAAAGCTACTATGCCCGTGATCGGTGGCGTGGGCGCTGGGATACAGAGGGAGGGGGCGTGCTCTGCAATCAGGGCATCCACGCCCTGGATATGTTCCAGTGGTATATGGGTGAGATCGACACAGTCTACGCCTGCTGGGCAAACCTGAGCCATCCCTACATCGAGGTGGAGGACAATGCCGTGGCCGCCGTCACCTGCCGCAGCGGGGCGCTGGGTGTGGTTCGCATGTCCACGTCATCCCGCTATTCCCGCACCCGCCTGACGGTGCACGGCAGCAATGGCGCATCGGTCGGCGTGATCGAGGAACCAGAGGGCGCGGTCGGCTACAATGACCTGTGGACCATCCCGGGTGAGGAGTCCATACGCGCCGAGTCGCTATCCAATCACGTGGAAAAGGGTGAGTATATCTATCGCGGCATCGTGCAAGACGATCCGCCGACCTGGTACACGGGCTACCGCTTCCAGCGGCCCGCCGAGCCCAGCTATCACGCCGTACAGCTGCGCGATTTCCTGGAGGCGATCCGGACGGGCCACAAGCCTCTCGTGGACGGCCAGGAAGGCCGCAAATCGCTCGAGTTGATGCTGGCCATCTATCGCTCCGGGCGGACGGGCGCGCCCGTGCAACTCCCTCTCGCGTACTGAAGCGGAGATGTGCCCAATCAAGCTACACAAGCAACTGGGCTAGCAGGGCATAGGCGATCATGCCAGTAAGCATGGTCGCCAGCATGTTCCGCGTCCGCCATGCGATCAGAAAGGCGGGGATCGCCGCCCAGAGGGAGCTGTTCGCCCAAGTCAGGTTGAGCACGCCGTCCTGAACCAGAAGTGCTTGCGCCAAGGAGGCCGCCAAGACCGCACTGGGCACCAGGCGCAACCATTCACGCACGCCCACAGGAAGCTCCACACGGCTCAAGACGGTCAGAGGCAGCACGCGAATGAGAAACGTGCCCAGGGCCAGGCCAAGGATCAAAAGCGTGATCGCCATCGTGTAAGAGCCACCCCCAGGGTTGCAGCCAGGATCGTTGCCGCCAATGTAGTCCAGGCATCCGGCACCAGAGGGCGCAGAGCCAGGGCGAGCCCGGCGGACAGCCCAGCGACAATGGCCATATCGCGCCCGCGGACGAGCAGGAAGAGAAGACAGATCAGCGTAGCCGGCAGGGCAAACTCCAATCCGAACCCGGCGGGTATCCTTGCGCCCACAAAGACGCCCACCAGGGTCGAGATCTGCCAGGCGACAAAAATGGCCAGTCCCGAGCCGATGGGAAAGAATGGATCTGCCGCGCCACCCTCAAACTCGCTGATGGTCACGGCAAAGCTTTCGTCCGTCAAGAGATGGCCGATGAGCCACTGTCGCCTGCGCGGCACCCTGTGGAGGTAGGGCGAAAGCGCTGCGCTCATCAGCACCATGCGCAAGTTGATCAACACGCCGGTGATCCACACCGTCCAGTAGGCCGCCCCTGCGTTGATCATACTGGCCGCAATGAACTGGGCGGTGCCAGCGAACACAGTCAGGGACATGAGGGAGACCTGCCAGGGGACCATCCGCTCCCCCGCGATGGCCCCATAGGCCAAGCCAAATGGCATCACGGCCAGAGCCACGGGTATCGTCGCACCAAAGCCGCGCTTCAGAGATCGTGGGAGCTGTCTCCTTTCCAAAACCGCACCCCCGTCGCCATCGCATTTCTCAGACAAGGCTGACTCTAGCCTCCCATCTACGCAAGATCATCCTGTGCACGGCGTGCATCGTCTTCTGAGCGCATGATCGATACTGCGGAACTCGAGCCACGCCGACACCTACCTGCTTGCCACAGCAATGTGGTTGCATCCCACCCCCGGAGCTCAGAAGCGATGCCACGCAACGGTCTGATCGAACAGCAGGCTCAGGAAGGCTTCGAGCCGCGCCGACGTTGCGTCGTCGTCTGCCGGCGCATCGGTTGTGATCCGCCACGACGTCACGCCTCGGGCGGCGTCGCGCGTGGGCGTATCCCATTGGTACCAGTAGAAGACCAGGCGCTGTGCATCGCCATACTCAAAAAGGCCCCGATGCACGGGGAAGGTCCCGCTCCTGAGGGCGACCCGATGTACCTCGTCCAGCACGGTGGTCCAGTCGGCGCTCGGATAGCAGGTATGAGGCGTGTGCTCAAAGATGCGAAAGCTCTTGCTTCCTTCCGATCCGATGGCCGTCAGCCAGATGACATGGCCCGCGCCGTCGGCATACTCTCGTCGCATCACCAGGTCCGGGCTGTCGAACCACATCTCTATGTCTGGATCCGTGCCCAACTCGGTGCCTTGCCAGCCGCCCAGCGCGAGGGGCAGGCTGTCCGGCAGCCCTGCCCGGCTCAGATCGTACGGACTGTAGACCACCACCTCATCCGGCGTCGCCCGATACCAGCCCGCTACGTCCACATGAAAGCTGTAGCGCTGGCCCGGCTGCGCTTCGGCCTCGGGAACGGGTGCGCGCTCGTTGGATCGGCCGACCACTAGGCTCCCTCCGAGCCCAGCGAGCAGCAGCAGCATCACCGTGATGAATCGAACCGCAGGCCTCGGCATCCTAACCCCCGACTGATCACGACCAGAAGCCCTATCGCGACCAGAAAAAGAAACGGACTCGACCAGTCATGGAAAAAGCCCAACGCGAGATCGAGATTGACATAGTGAGCCAAGAGCAGAATGGCCAAGACGCGCACGAGATTGGCCAGCAGCGCGATGGGCACAGACAAGACGACGATCAGCACGCGCGCGCTGAGGCGGCAATGAGAGACAAAGGCATAGAGAGTGGCCAGCGTCACCAGGGCAGCCAATGAGTTGACGCCGCTACATGGTGCGCCGATGGTTAGCGCAGTGCCTGTCAACTGGATGCGCGCCCCGGCGGCGGTGACCGCGATTCCCACAGGTCGCACGAGGGCGGCCACGGCGGACGCGACGGTCCGCGAAAGCCAGGGCGTGCTCTGCTCCAGCCAGGGCAGAGGGATCATGAAGAGGAGAAAGATGAGCGGAAAGGCCTGGCGCTTGAGCAGAGCCCCACGGCCCAGGGCCAGAATCAGGCCGCCCAAGGCGGCCGGCAACGTCAAGGCGGAGAGCAAAAAGTGGCGATGGCGCGAGGCATAGAGATGTAAGGCCATCGCTAGAGACACGATCAGCAACCCAATGCAAAAGTCCTTCCCCTTCCGATTCTGGCTGTCAAGCGGGCGCGATGGCTGGCGCTCGATCCACAGGGCCAACCCAACGGAAATGAGAGGCACCAAAAAGCCATGGCTGTAGTAAGGGCTGCCCAACCAAGACACAACAAGCCAACGCAGCGTCTCGCGATAGGCCGCCAACACAAGAAACAGCGCGCCGATCCACTGCCACCAGGGCGTTCTGTTTGTGCTTTGCGTCGTCATGCGTGCCTTGCCCCCATGAGAACAGTATAGCATAGGCGAGGGGGGCCTCCTATTCTTTCGAGCCAGGCTGCTGCATTTGACGCTGCGCTCAGCTGCCGCTATAATCAGCGGGCAACCTGGTCATGGTGCTACGGCAAGGACTCGAGAGGGCCATGCGCCGGAAGCGTCTGGGCGCTCCATGGCCCTTGTTCTCTGTTTGGGCCAGGCCAGATTCGTGAACGATACCGCTGCTGAGGCGCACCTAGCCGAGGCGGCGACCCAAGTTATATGGAGGCGGAGTTTGTATCATGGCAGAAGCAATCACTCTGGTAGCCGAGAGACGGGATGAGAGCCTGCACAAGGGCCTGAAGGCCAAAGCACTGCGACGCGAAGGCCTTGTTCCCGGTGTGATCTATGGGCCCGGCTTTGAGCCCCAATCGTTGGTGTTCCCAGCTCGAGAGGTCTCGAGGGTTCTTCACGAGGCCGGCATCAGCAGCATCGTTGAAGTCAAGGTCGAGGGCCAAGATCAGCCCTTCAGCGCACTCTTTCGGGAGATCCAGCGCGATCCTGTGGATGGACAGCTCTTGCACGTGGATCTCTATCATGTGACGGCTGGACAAACGTTGCGCAATGCCGTGCCCGTCGTGGCCGAGGGGTTCGCGCCTGTGACGGAGTTGGGCGCCACGATTGCGCAGATTCTCCAGACCGTCGATGTCGAATGCTTGCCCAAGGATATGCCGCAGTTTCTTGTGGCCGACATGGGCATTCTGGATAGCCCCAATTCTCTCCTTGTCGCCGGTGACCTCAAACTCCCCGAGAATGTTGTGCTGCTCACCGATCCCGATGCGGAGATCCTTCAGGTGAACATGCCGCGCATGGTCGAGGAAGAGGAAGAAGAGGAAGAAGAGTTCGCCCTGTACGGTGAAGCCGCCGCGGAGGAAGGCGAAGAGGGCGCTGTCGAGGAAGAGGAGACCGCCCAAGAAGAATAGCTGCGGCTGCCAGCAGACTGATGGCGGGTGCTGCTTGCCTGCAAGGGCGAACAGCGCCCGCCGTTTCCTTTGGTGGCACTTGCACGCCATGGAGCCGTAGCGTATCGTGCCAAATAGCGGGCAGAGACGCTTCACATTTCCCCTGCATTGAGGTACAATAGCGCCCGTCTGCAAGGGCCCACGAATCAGCAGCATTCGGTGGGTCAGGCAAACCTGAATCGGCTCGTTGGCCCCGCAGTGGGCAGTCTTCCATGGGGGTAGGCGCGCTTGCAACAGAAGAGGCGGGGGTCCCTTAGCTCCAGTCCGCTCAGCATCGGGCTTCTGGCTGTCGCTGTGGCGGGGCCGCTCTTGCATCTGGCGGCCATAGCGCAACGAGGCGTCGGGCTGCTCTATGCGGATCCCAGGCGTCTGATGATCGCCTATGCGCTTCTGGCCCTGAGCGCTGCGGCGGCGGCCTACGTGTCGCTTGGGCGCGCTCGGCCTGCGCTCCGCATCATGGCTGGCATCTCCCTGTTGGTCAATCTGGGATCGGTGGCTTATGTGGGCACAACTTGGTCCCACGAGATGCGTCTGGCCTTTACCGATCTGGAGCTCACCCAGATCGAGACGGGCAAAGTGGGCATTGTGGTTTGCCCGGCCGACGACTCGACCGACGCTGTGGAGGCTGCCCGGGCCCTTGAAGATGCGATCAGCCATCTGGTCGCGCTGGCCGACTTGAACACCTATATCGTCGTGCGCCACGCTACGGTGGTGAGCACTGTGGAACAGGCGCGTGAGTTGGGGTCAGGGATGCGCGCCAACGTGGTGGTGTGGTCCGAGAGGGACGGGCGCACCACCGCGCCGCCTCAGTACCACGTCACCGTTCTAGGGGCCAACGAGACCGCGATCGCGTTGGAGCCTTACAGCCTCATGCTGCTTCTGATGACGCAGGGCACGCTGACGGTCTCAGATAGCACCGTGCTGTTGAGCGCCCAGACGGAGGAGACCGTCTCTTCGCTCGCCGCTGGCTTTGGGTTCCTGGCCATCGGCCAGCCACTACAAGCCGCTGGTCAGTTTCAGTACCTGCTCGAACATCCCGATGTGCCTCAAGATCTGGTGTCCGCGCTTCACACGCACCTGGGTACAAGCATGCTGTTCGCGGATCGCCCGGATCTGGCAGCGCCTGCGTACACAGCTGCTAACGCGATCCAGCCGAACAACGGAGCTTGGGTGGGGCTGGGGTTGGTGGCCCTGCAGGGGCGCGATTGGCGCGGCGCCGAGTACGCCTTCAATCAGGCCGTGGCTCTCGATCCCTATGGGCCGGCTGGCTATTGCGGCCAGGGCATCGTCCTCGCCCATGAGCGCAACGTGAGCCGTGCTCTCTCAGCCTATCGCCAGGCGATTGCCCTCGACAAGACAGGCAGTGTGCCCCACGCGCTGATGGGTCTTGCTTTTGAACTTGAGGCCAACGTGACTGGCGCCCGAGACGCTTATCGGCGCGCTGCACTATATGCAGGCCCGAATGTAGGCCTGCAAATCGCCGTGATGGAGCGCGCCGACAAGGTGGTGCGCAATCCGCCGACGGCCGTTCCCACTGCCACGCCCATCCCGATCCCCACGCATACGCCCATCCCGACGCAAGCGCTCTACCGCGTGGAAAGAGGAGACACACTCCAAGTGATTGCCGAGGAGTTCGGCGTCGAGATGGAGCGCATCGTCGACCTGAATGAGCTCAGCGATCCAAATGCCCTGGTGATCGGCCAGTTGCTGCAGATCCCACAGCCGCCCAAGGAATGAGAAGGTCATCGGCCGAGACCCTCGGTCGTGGCGCGCCGATTTAAAGACGGCAAGAACAAGGATCGTCGTTTGGGACGCAAGGGTGTCGAGCATGGCGATCCTCGAGAATGACTCGCTTGCACTGAGCATATCAGCGGGTCGCGATGCGTGGCTATTGCTCGATAGGCGAGCGCGAGTCATGTGGGGCATTGCCAACGGCGACCCCTAGCTGCCGCACAGGCGCGGCGCGGCGACCTTTGAGCCGCTCGCGCAGCGTGGACAACCCGGCCCAGGGCTAGTATGATGGACCTGCCCAATCCCCATCGCCCTGGGGATAGATCGTGCAGGAGGCTCTTACGGACAACGTGGCCCGGGGGCTGGCCCCGCATGCGTAGGTACCTAGTCGCTCTAGCGACGGTGATCCTGGCTGCCTGGCTGTTGGGCAGTTGGCCGGCGTCCAGCATGGCCGAACCAGGCGAGCCCATCCGAATCGCGCCCGGCCCAGGGGTCGACCAGGATCCCCTGTTGGCGCTGGCGGCCGACGGGCGCTTGGTCGCAGCATGGATTCGCCGCAGCGCAGAGGCTGATTCCGCCTCTTTGCATGTGGCCAGTGCGCCTGCTTGGGACGCCAGGGAGGTCGCGTCGCTCAGTGTCGATGCGCTGGATCGCACAGCGCTCGCTTTGGCTGCCACGCGCAACGAGATCTCTTTGGCCTGGTCACAGCCCGCCACGCAGACCGTGGGCCTGTGGCAGCAACCATTGGCCCTCGGCGGGCGGCCCACCAGCACGCGTGTTGTCATGCAGGGCGCGCCCGAGGTCCAGCCCGTCCTCGCTCTGGATGCCACCGGATCTCTGCATCTGGCCTGGCCCGGCCCCGATGCGATCACCTATGCCGATCCGCAGCGTGGAATGACGCTGACGATCCCTATTGAATCGGGCCCAGTGATCGATGCCCTCACGCTTGCCGTCGGACCGCTGGGGGAGGCTCATCTAGCCTGGATGAGTTTCGATCGGTCCCGCAATTCGCGCAGTCTCCACTATGTGCACCTGGCGAGCCAAACGGGCGTCCTCAGCGCGACGGTGCCCGTACAGGTGGCCTCACAGGCGGCCTCGCCGCGACTGATGTCTGATCCCCATGGGCACGCTCATTTGGTCTGGCGTCAGGATGCGGCTCTGTACTATGCGCAAAGCGCCGCTTGGTCGGACGTGGTGACCTTAGCCGATGGTTTGGCGGGAGATGCCCTCTTTGATGCAGCCGTCGATTCCGACGGGATGGTGCACACGGCCTGGATGCAGGAGGAGGCCCTCTGGTACGCGTCGTCGCATGACTGGGCTTTGTCCAGACGCGAGTTGCAGAGCGTGACGGACATAACGGGGCTCACGATGGCGGTGGATCGAGCTGACAATGCTCACGTCGCCTGGACTGCCGGTGCAGATGGTGGGGACGGAGGGCTCTACTATCTCGCAGTGCATACCTTCGCGCCACAACTTGCGGTCATCTATCCGACGACCGATCACGTCATTAGCGAGGACAGCCAGGCACGAGCCGAAAGCAATCTTCACAGCTCTGAGATCGAGCGCGTCGAGTTCTATCTACAGCGTGAAAAGGCCCCGCGTGAGCGTGTGGATCATGGCCTGATGGATCTCGGGCTTGATACCGATGGTTCGGATGGCTGGAGCGTGCCCTTGCCCATCGCTGGCCTGTTGCCCATGCAGCGCTACCGAGTTGTGGCGTTGGGTACGGAGCTATCCGGCAGCGTCTTGCGCGCAACCGGCGGCTGGTTTAGCGTTCAGCCGGAACGGGTGCCCAACGTCTGGCTCAGGTCACTGAATCCTGGCTCGGTGCACGGCTGGGGGGTGCTCTCTGCCCTGCTCCGCGGGGTGGCTGGACGGTCTCAGCGTGTAGATCTCTTTCTGGTGCCTTTGCACTGCGACCTCGCGCCGCTGCTCTGTAGCGATCAAGAGAGCGGCCCTTCCCCTGCTCGCTATCTGGGCCGCTACGAACTGGATGCCCGAGATCCACGGAAGCCTCAAGTTATGCTCTATGACAGCCGCACCGTTCCGGACGGTCTGTACCGAGCGATGGCCGTCCTGGAAGATGAGCAGCCTGGACGCCTGAGTGCGCCCACGCAAGTGATTCACGTCGACAATGGGCTGGCGCCCGAGGTACGGGTGAACGTCCCCGAGGCGTCCCTGTTGAGCAGTGGCGTCATCAGCGCCACGGCGGAGGCGCAGGATCTCGACGGGCACGTGACACAGGTCGACTTTTTCCTGGAGCGACTCTACCCTGTCCTCGGTCTTGAGGGTGATGAGTCGCTGGCTGTGCCCTATCAGCTTTGGCTCGGCCGGGATGATGATGGGACCGATGGCTGGGGCGTGGCGCGGCCGGTGCAAGGGGCCTGGCTGGGCGGCGAGTGGGATCTGGTCGCGACCGCCAGCGACAACGGGGGCCTCTCTGCCACCGCGCGATCCGAGGAGGCGCTGCTGATCCTGGGAGGTCGGGAGGCCTGGCTTCAACTCGAGAGGCCACTGCCCGGTTCGCACGTATCCGGAAACGTCCAGGTCCGGTCGCGCTCCACCACAGACGCTCAAGGGATTGAAAAAGCCCGGGCCTATCTCCAGCAGGCTGATGGGCGGCTGCATGATCTTGGTGCGATGGCCCTAAGCAACAGACGGTGGATCCTGGACTGGGATACACTGGCATTTCCGGATGGCCAATACCATCTGGCACTGATCGCCACAACATCGGATGGCCGCTCATTGCTGGTTTCCGGCGATACGTTTTCGATCCGCAACGCGGGCGCGCACCGGTTCTCTGGGCCATCCACTGGCGCCGTGCTCCAAGGCGTCGTGCTTGTGTCCGTGGAACAAGACGGCCCCGGCGATCTGGATCATGTGAGCTTTTTCTATCGAGATCGCGCGGGCGCCCTGTATGTGATTGATGAGGATCGCAGCGCGCAAGATGGCTGGGCCGTCTTGTGGAATACGCGAGGTGCGCTGGATGGCGAGTATACCCTCATCTCACATGCGGTCACCGTGCAGGGCCGCGTCTCACAGGCCGAACAGCCGGTCGTTGTGCGCAACCTGACGCCTTCGATCGCTCTTGCCGATTGGCCAACAGGCCAGCCGTTGAGCGAAGATCAACCTCTGCGCTGGCGGGCCGAGCACCCCGTTGGGCTCCCCATTTCGGTCACCATCTGGTATAGCCCCGACAACGAACGCCACTGGATGCGACTGGCCTCAGGCATTCCTGCTGGCGAGTCGTATGTGTGGGATACGACCGTCTGCCCAGATAGCCGCCAGGCGCGCTTGCGTTTGGCGGCAAGCGACGGCGTCCACGTGGCTCAGGTCATGAGCGATCCATTCGTGCTCAACAACATCAACGAATCGCCCCAAGTGACGGTCTTGGCGCCTCGCCCCGGCAGCATAGATGTCAACAGACGTATTGCGTGGCAGGCTTGGGATCCTGATGGGGACCCTTTGCGCATCTCGATCGACTATCGACGGGAGGGCGGCGACTGGCAGCGTCTGGCCAGTGATCTACTCGGGAACGACTCCTTTATGTGGGAGTCTCTGCCCCCGCCTCTGGGCCAGACATACGATCTCCGCATCACGGCTACCGATCCCAGCGAAGCCAAGGGCGTGGATAACGCCGAGGGCATTACTTTCCCCAGCGGGCACCCGCCCACGATTCAGTTGCTCTGGCCCAGACGAAGCATGATTCTCCCCGAGGAGGCTTATGTCCTATGGAGAGCGATCGACGAGGACGGCGACCCTCTGGAGATCGATCTTTACTACAGCGACAACGCAGGGCAAGCCTGGCTGCCTCTGGCGGAGGGCCTGCCCAATACGGGCTTCTTTAGCTGGCAAGTCTCTTTTCTACCGTCTGGTGGGCAATACCGGGTCCGCGTGGTAGCCCGAGATGGTCATCACAGCGTAGCAGCCGAAAGCGACGATACCTTCTCTATCGGTGAGTGCGTCTATCGCCTGGTATCTCTCACATCCCCGACCCCGGGCGAGCGGGTTTCTGGCTTGCAGCTTGTCCGATGGGCTGAGCTAACGCATGATAGCCAGGCGAGTGTCAGCCTCGCCATGCGCCGTTCTGGCTCGACGGAATGGGACACGTTGGTTGAAGGACTGAACGAGGGCTTTTACCTGTGGGACACGCGCCAGGTGGATGATGGCATCTATGATCTGCGCATCTCGCTCGGCACTGGGCCCTGTGCAACATCGGATACGACCTTGGCTCCTATCACGGTTGCCAATGGGACGAACAGCCCGCCACACGTCGAACTGCTGGCTCCGCAGGGCGGCGAGGTGTGGTTCGGATTGCACGCCATTACTTGGGATGCCTGGGATCCAGACGGCGATCCGATCACGGCCACGCTTTCGGTCAGCTTGGATGGGGGGCCGACATGGGATCGTCTGGCAACTGTGGATGCCAGCCTGGGGCGATATCTGTGGGATACCCACGTCTACTCGGCAGGTCGGAGCTACGTGGTGCGGATTCGAGTAAACGATGGTCAGGCCGTAGCCAGCGACGTTTCTCCCGGCGCCGTGATCTTGGGCCATCAGACGAGCCATCCCCCCCATATCACGTTGCTTTCGCCGGGGAGCGATGGACGCCTGTCGGCAGATGGCATGCTGAGCTGGCTAGCCGACGATGCCGACGGCGATGCGCTTTCTGTTGACATTGCGCTGAGCCAGGACGGTGGGCTGACCTATGATACCGTAGCCCGGGATCTGGCCAATCTGGGCGAGTACTCTCTGGCGGATCACCTTGATTCCCGGCGAGTCTATCGGGTACGCGTGCAGGCCAGAGACGACCTCTACACGACAGAGGTGACCTCGGCACCGCTGGCGATAGGCGTTCCCGAAGGCCAGCGCATCGAGCTGGCCATCGAGGCGCCTCAAGAAGGTGAATCTTGGTCAGGTCAGCAGACGATACGGTGGCGTGCAGCGGACCCCACACGTCAGAGTCTTTCTGTCACGATTGAATCAAGCTCCGATGGGGGTTTGTCCTGGCAGCCCATGGCAGCTAGCTTGACCGGGGAGGACGCCTACGCCTGGGATACGACCCAGGTGCCGAATGGCACCTATCGTGTGCGCATCACGGCCGACAATGGTCGCGTGATGGCCACAGAGACATCGGGACCTTTTGCGATCGATAACCCAGGCAACAGGGTGCTCCGATTCTCGCTCATCACACCAAGTGAAAAGGCGACCTGGAGCGGGCTGCGAGAGATTATCTGGCAGGTGCAGGATGTGGAGGGCCTCCCCTCGCCCGATCCGGTTCGGGTTCATCTGGCCTATAGCCTGGATCGGGGCGCCACCTGGCGTACCATCGCGCAGATCACGACGCCTTCCGATCGCTATGTGTGGGACACCACAACGATCCCGAACAGCAACGAGGTCTGGATTCGGGCCATTGCGCGCGGGCAGCGATTTGGCACTCAGGCTGTGAGCACCCGGTCGTTGGCGATTCGCAACCTGTTGGTGCCCACGGTGCGCTTGCTTGTCCCGAGGCAGGGCGCCTGCTGGCAGGGCCGTCAGGAGATCGCCTGGCGCTCGACGCGTCAGATGATCGGGTCGGTGAGAGTTCAGCTTGAGCTTTCACTGGACGGCGGAATCTCATGGCGGCCTCTGGTGGAAAATCTACCGCCCGTGGGATATCATGTCTGGGATAGCGCCTCCGTCCCGAATGGCAGCCAGGTGTTGTTGCGCGCCCTGGCTTCAGATGGCCGACAGAGCGGCCTCGATACGGTGTGGGAGCCTATTACCGTTGCCGGGAACCCAGCGTCGCCAGGACTGCCGCTCTACCTGCGCTAGGCCCAATCTGTAGCAGAGCCGCAGGCATGGCTGTCGGGGATCTGTGCTGTTGGCCTCTGGCTCGCGTTCTGACGAGATGGCGCGGGTTCGACGCCATGCTCGGCGCAGCTTTTCGGGGGCCAGGGGGTTAACCATATCGAGAGCCGTTCATGCCGCCCTTGATCCAGTCACGCATTGTAGTAGGGAGCAGGCCTTGAACACAGGAGAGCCAGCGGCACAGCCAGTGAGGTCCACTTGGCACCGTGGCGTCACCCTCAACCTCTATTGGCTGGGGCACTCGTTCATGTGGGGATCGATCCATCCCATTCTGCTGCCCATGTTGCTTCTCGGCTACACGGACCACGCCAAGAACACGGCCTACGGCATGCTGACATTCGCAGGCCTGATCATCGCCCTGGTCGTGCAACCCATGAGCGGCGCGCTAAGTGATAGAACGCGTCACACTCTGGGCCGCAGACGCCCGTGGATGATCGTCGGCGGCCTGTTCGTGTTGGTTTCCCTGACCCTGATGATTCTTGCCCGCCGGTTCTGGCTGGTGGCCTGCGCTTACCTCGTACTCCAATTCTTCTCCAATCTCGCCCATGGGCCAGCGCAGGGCCTCATCCCAGATCTGGTGCTCGCTCAGCAGCGTGGCCTGGCGGCCGGATTGAAGAATCTGGCAGACATGCTTGGGATCATCCTGGCTGCAGGTGTAGCTGGGCGCCTCATGAGCACCACCATACCGAGGAGCGCTCTACTCGGCGTGGTCATCATGGCCCTCTATCTGACAGCTACGTTGATCACCATTGTGGGGGCCAAAGAGACGCCCTCATCTGATCTTCAAGATGAGATGCCCAGAACGGTCTCTGCGACAGTGGACGACCTTCTGGCCATCGACATGCGGCAGAACCGCAGCTATGGACAATTGCTACTTTCGCGTTTCTTTATGTTGTTTGGATCTTTTTCGATTCAAAGCTTTATTCTATACTATTTTCGTGATGCCTTGAGTTTGGATTCTCCAGCGCGCGCCGTTGGGCGGATGATGACCGTGGTCGGCCTGAGCATCGTTCTGGTGGTATATCCTGCAGGGGCGCTATCGGAGCGGTGGGGTCGCAAGAGGCTGGCCATCCTGGCCTGTGGCATGGCTGCCTTGGGGCTCGGCATGATCTCATTTGCTCGGAGCACGGCCGCGCTCTATGCCGTCGCCGGGCTGGTCGGCCTGGGGGTGGGTATCTTTAGCAGTGTGAACTGGGCTTGGGCGGTTGATCTGGTCCCGTCGGGCGAGGCCGGCAAGTATCTGGGGCTCACCAATCTGGCGACAGCCGGTTCGGCAGCGGTCGCGCGGCTTTTTGGCCCGGTCATCGATCTGGTCAATCGTTGGGTGCCCAACGGCGGTTATGCTGTGCTTTTCGCCCTGGCAGCCCTGGCCGCACTTCTGGGGTTGATTCTCACCCTCAATATCCCTGACAAAAAACAAAGCGGCCCCGCGTCTAGAGGGCCGCTGCTCAGCAAAGCGAGATGAGGCATCTGGACGGAAAGCCTCACCTCGCTCCAATGGCTGCGCGATGGCCTGCTATTGGTCCGGCTCTACCTCATCGTCGTCAGGAATGTCGCCCAACAGGTCGCCAAGTTCGTTCCAGGCGTCATCTAGCGGAATAAAGGGCCGCTCTCGAAAGTCCTTGGTCATGGCCTCCAGATAGGCGCGCACGTGCAGATCGGGCCGTTCCGTTTCGAGTTCGCTGATCTTTTTCTCCCACGCCTCGATCAGATCGCGACTACGCTCCTCCAGGTCGGTGAGATCGAGCTGGAGCTCCATCATATAGTCAATGCGGCGCATGAGATCGAGCCAGGCTTTCCAATCCTCATCCATGCGCATGGATTGCAGGGTGATGCCTAGCTGCGAGAACTCGTAGGCCGGCGCAAAGGCATACATCACCACCAACTCAATCTCACGGAACTCGGCCCAGTGCGCCAGAAACGTGCCGATGGTGGAGCCCCCTTCATAGTTGGAAAAGCGCACAGCATACCCTTCCAACTCGCGCCTCATTTTGGGCAGGCTGTACACGCACGAGACATCACGGTCCTTTTCAAACGGCATGGCGCCAAACACGCCGCCCACGGCCACGACCCGCTTGACATTGAGCGCTTCGACCACGTCGAAGAATGCCTCTGCGTAGCGTGTCTCATTCTGGTGAGGCTCTTCGCCGATAAAGATGACCAGGCCCTTGTCGCCCAATTCCGCATAGTAGATCTCGTTCTTGCGCGTGGCCATATGCTCCCGATAGCCATCGTTTAGCTTGACCACTGGCCGCAGCAAATGATGCGTGCCCGGGATCTGGAAGAGATAAAAGCCGTCCGGCTTGATCTCGCCGATCTTGCGCGCGCCGGTCTGCATGATCAAGTATTGCGGGAGACCTGAGGAGCACTCGCCGGCATCGGCCCACTGCTCCCAGCCGGCAATCATCCAGTTCTCCGTGGCAAGAGGCGTCTCCCAAAGCTCGACCAACTCATCCATCCGATTCCCCCTTTTCTCGGTCCCAAATGGTGTCCCGAGCACGGCCAAGGCTGTAAGGCAGGCATGATGCCCGAACGCCTCACGCGCTCATTTTGCCCGAGATGGGCGTTTCGGTCAAACAGTCTCGCCCAAACGGTCACTTTTCCAGGGACAGAATGGTCACATCGCGGGGGCCAGCCACAAGCACCACGGCTTCGCCCTCCATGTGCGCTTCAGCGCCCCAGAGCGGACGCCCCGCTCGATGGCCCTGCCAGGCTCCCCCGAGATGCAGGCGCACGGGCAAGGGTTGGCGGGTCGGATTGGCGACCCACAGATAGTTGCCCCCCGGGCCGGCCTGCACCCGCGCTGTCATGCGTGGCTCGCTGCACATCACGTGCGGCTCTACGCCGGCAAAGCCCAAGAGTTCGCGGAAAAGGCGCCGCCCGCCCTCGTCGGGGTACGAGCTATAGCCTGCCCCAAGCATCGTGCCAACCAGACGCGCACGCCCGCGCCCATAGACATGGTCTACGGCGGCGATGCGACCATCGTGGTACCAGCCCACCGGTGTGCCGCCCAGCGGTTCGTAGGCTTGGAGAAAGACACCGCCTCGTACGCGCACGCCCTGCACAGTGAACTGCAAATCGTCCAGGATGTCCGGGGTGAACTCCACATAGCTTTCGCGCGCGCCAAAAAGCGCATCCAGGCCCAGATTGGGCTGAGTCGGGCCGACGTGCCCCCGATCGCCGAAGTAGCCCGGGCATCCTTCGCAGATCAGCGCACCGCCCGCCTCCACCCACGCTTTGAGCCTATCGGCCGTGTTCTGGCTCAGCATGACCGGAAAGGGCAGGTAGAGCGTGCGATAGGCTTCGATGTCGTCGATATGCACCCAGTCGGCCTGGATGTTGTTGTCAAAGAATCCTCGATAGGCGCCCTGCATGGACTGCGCGTAGAATCCCGTGTCGCCTTGTTGGGCATAGCAAAAGATCTGTGTCTCGGGCACATACACGATCCCGATCTCGCCTTGTATGGGCGCCGATCGCCATAGGGCGCTCTGTTCGGGCGCCTGCACCCACTGGGCGATACGCCTGACCATCTCGGAGCGCGGTGTGCGAGAGCCGTCCATGCCATACGGGCCAAAGGCGCCGAACAAAGGTCCATCCAGAAGCGGCCGCCAACGCAGATAGAAGAGCCCCCTGGCTCCACACATGAAGCTGACCAGGTCCCAGTAGCGCACATCCTCAGGCGAGGCGATACGCCCCTCATCTCGCGGCTTGCCGATGACTTGAGGCTGCATCCAGAGCGGGCCTGCATAGGCCTCAGCATGCCAAAAAGGCTTGCCTCGCGAACTGGCCCGTACCAGGTCGACCGCATGGAATTGCTTCCATGGCTCGTCGCCGTGGCGAGACGATCCCCAGGTGTAGCCATAGCTCTCGACCTCGGCGGCAGCTCGCCAGTCATCGGCGCCGCCAGATGCCATGCGTGTCAGGCTCCCGACCACGCCATGAGCCGTCACCGGATGATCCGGATCCAGGCTCTTGATCAAGTCAGCGCGCCAGCGCATCAGGCGATAGGCATCGTCGATGCGGAACTGCAGCCAGTCCATGACATGGGGATAGGGACCCAGATCACGAGGCGGCAGGACCTCCTCCCAGGCCGCGAAACTGGGCCGATGCCAGGCGGCGCCCAAAGCGCGCCGGTCGCCGTACTTCTCTTGCAGCCAGGCCTGGAACTTGGCCGCCGTGGCCGGGCAATAGCATACGTCTGCTGCATAGTTGCTCTCATTCCAGATGTCATACCCACCCAGCCCCGGATGGTCCTTGTAACGCAACACCAGCGCCCGCAAAAACCGCTCCGCCAGCGCCCGGTAGTCCTCGTTATCCAGGCAGAGCCCAGGAAAGCCACCTGTCACACAGCTCCCGCTCATGTGGCTCTCTACGCGCGTGCCATCCCGGCGCTCAAAGCGAGCGTGGGCATAGCGCCGAAAGGCCCACTCGGGCGCGGAGGTAATCATCTCGGCGATGATCGTCTTGAGGCCCACCTCCGCCGCCAGATCGAGCTGGCGGTCATAGTCCGCCCAGTCGTACACGCCCGGCTCGATCTCGATGGCAGACCACAAAACCCAATGGCGGAAGGCATTCATGCCATCTTCGGCGGCCGTGCGGTAATCGCGCGACCAGTCCTCCGTGGGTGGGTTCGACTTGCGGAAATACACGGCGCCATAGGGGAAACGAGGCAGTGGCTGGCTAGTCATCTTGAGCTCTTCTCCCTGCAAGACTGGGGATCTCGATTAGGTAGGGGCATGTTACTCGAAGGCGGCTGCGCAACACAAATCGCGACGCGCGACGATTGCGCAAGCCCTGGAACTCGAGCATAATGAGATAGGTCATCAGGCAGAACAACCTGCCTTGTCACCGGAGCGCATGCTGAGGCCAGGAGGTATCAGGTGAGAATCACAATGATTGACTATATGAGGATCTTTGTGCCTTGGAAAGCTTCGCTCCAAGACCCCATGGGACGCTGGCGCGCCCTGAGCGGCACGACGCCCGAAGACGAGGATGCCTATGCCGTGATCCGCGTGCACACAGATGAGGGCCTGATCGGGCTGGGCGAGGGGGGACGATCCATCGCGGAAGCCAAGGTTCAATGTGAGCCTTACATCGGCGCTGATCCGACCAAGCTGCCGTGGTTCGAGCTCGAGCCTCCTTTGCTGCATGCGGTGGTGGATATCGTCGGCCAAGCCTTGGGCGTGCCAGCCTGTCATCTGCTGGGGGGCAGATACCGGGATCAGGTCAGCGTGGCCTACTGGTCGCCCTATCTCCCGCCCGAAGAGACGGCTCGCCACGCAGAGGAGGGCCTCAGCCTGGGGTTCAAGGTTCACAAGATCAAAGCCCGACCGTGGGATGCGGCTCAGCAGGTTCAGGCCATCGCCAAGGCCACGGAGCCAGGGTATCAGATCCGCATCGACCCCAACGAGACCTTTGCGCTGCCCGCCACCGCGGCCCGCATCGACCGTCAGATCGCAGGCTATCCGGTCGAATGTCTGGAGGACCCCGTGCCCAAGAGCAGGCCCGAGTGGTGGGAGTGGCTCCGCGCCAAGTGCGACGTGCCTGTCGCTCTACACTCGAGCGACACGCGCCTGATCGCGCAGATGGGGCGCCGGAACGCGATCGACTATGTGAACGTGGGGGGTGTGCCAAACCGCGCCAAGGCGGCTGCAGCCGTGGCTCAGGCGTTCGGCTGCCCCGTCTGGGTGCAGTTCGAGGGCCATTGCCTCGACATTGCCGCCGCATTCAACGTGCATGTGGCGGCGGCCATCCCAAACGCCACGCTCGCCTCAGACATCCTGCACTTTTTGCGCGAGGCCTATCTGGCGCAGGAGCCTCTGGCGCCCCGCGAGGGGCTGGTGGATGTGCCCGAGGCGCCTGGCCTCGGGGTGGTGTTGGATGAGGCGCTGGTGAATCGGTATCGGGTTGGCTGACCAGAGCCGCCCGCCCAGAGCTGGATCGATACAGTCAGGCGCCTTGACGTAGGAGGACTGGACCATGTTGATCGCTTTGCGAAATCAAGTCTATGCCTGCCGTTCGCCAGCGGAGGCGCCTGCGCTATGTTGGGAACATGCGGGCGTGCGGCGCGTCGCCGAGGGCATCAGCCAGCACGTGGTCGCACTAGATACCGGGGAACTAGCCCTCTTGGCGGGCGACTCGACAGAGCTGATCGCGACAGGTCTGCACGAACCGATCGAGTCGCTGCTCATCCTGAACGACAATCCGCTCGACCTGCTGATCGGCACCGAGGCGCCCCAGCTGTATCGTTATCGTAGGGGCTCCACCGAGGTGGCGCAGAACCGCAGTTTTGCCCAGCTCGACTGTCGCGACAGTTGGCACACCCCTTGGGGAGGCCCTGCGGCCTTGCGCAGCATGGCCAGCACAGCGGACGGTTGGGTCTATGCGGACATACACGTGGGAAGCATCATGCGCTCGCCCGATCGGGGCCAGAACTGGGAGCCGGTGACGCCCACCCTGCACGAAGACGTGCATCAGGTGGCAACCACGCCGGCCTGCAACGAGCGGGTCTATGCCAATACCTACAAGGCAGTCTATGTGAGCGATGACCGTGGCCGTTCTTGGAGCCATCGCGCGGCAGGTCTCGGCGAGCGCTACGGGCGCGCCATGG
>JAFGLK010000333.1 GCA_016928125.1 Anaerolineae bacterium | reverse complement strand
GATAGCGCGCGGGGCCCATGCAGCAACGTGCGGAGCGACAAGCGCTCCGCACGCAGGGTTCTGGCGGGCTTGGGCTCAGCCTTTGAGCCCGGTCATCTGGATCCCTTCCACAAAGTAACTCTGAGCGACCACAAACAAAATGATCATGGGCACGGTGACCACTGATGCCGCCGCCATGAGCGCTGTGTAGAGCGAGATGTCCTGATAGGCAGCATTGGCGGCAGCCGAGCCGGCAATGGTCTGAAACGTGTTCAGGGCGAGCGCCAGAGTCAATTTGCTCTTGCTATTCAAATAGATGAGAGGGCCGAAAAAGTCGTTCCATTTGCCCTGAATGGTGAACACCGTAATGGCAGTCAGGGCGGGCTTGGACAACGGCAGCATGATACGCCACCAGATACCGAGGCGCGAAGAGCCATCGATGCGAGCGGCATCGACGAGATCCTGTGGGATCGATGCGAAAAACTGGCGAATCAAAAAGATGTTGAACGCCCCGCCCCCAAACCAGGCGGGGATGATGAGCGGCTTGAAGGTATCCAGCCACCCCAGCTTCTGGAACACGATGTAGGTAGGGATGATCGTGACCTGGCTTGGCAACATCATGCTGGCCAGCATGATGATGAACACCGTGTCTCGACCGGGGAAGCGCAACCGCGAAAAGCCAAAGGCGCACAGCGTGGATGTCAAAACAATGCCCGCCAGGGAGCCCAAGATGATGATCATCGTGTTCATAAAGTGTAGCGGCCAATCCATATACTCCCAGGCGTTGATATATCCCTCAAAGGTAAAAGTCCTTGGGAAGAAGGTTGGCGGAAAGCTAAACGTCTCCTTCAGTGTCTTAACCGACGTGATGAGCATCCACCAGGTAGGCAAAAAGTACACCAAAGACATGATCACCAGGACGGCATAGATCAGCGCTCGACCGAAAGCCCTACGCACAACCACGTTCCGATTCCGCAGGGTGATGCGTTCCGTCGCCCTGGATTCAGCAGTCATGGCAACCTTTGAGGCCTGCATTAGCCCGCCACCTCCGACTCATAGTAGACCCAAGCAGCCGAGCTACGGAACACCGTCATGGTCATGACCAGAATCATGATCAGCAGAAACCAGGCAAGCGCCGAGGCATAGCCCATCTTGAGGTTCGAGAAGGCCTCATTGTAGATCATGAGGTTATAGAAATAAGTCGCTTTCATGGGGCCGCCAGATGTGAGGATATAGGCGGTGGTGAAGTACTGAAAGCTCAATATAAGGCCCTGGATTACCGTGTAGAAAATCGTCGGGCTGAGCATCGGCAAGGTGATATTCAGGAACTTGCGCACTCGACCCGCGCCGTCGATCTCCGCGGCCTCGTACAGGCTCGGGGAGATATTGAGCAGTCCGGCCAGGTAGATGATCATCGTCTGGCCGACGCTGAACCAGGTCATGACGGCCAATGTGGGCAACGCCGTCTTGGGGTTGCCAAAGAAGTTGATTCGCTCAAAACCGAGGGCGTTCAGGAACTGGTTCACCAGACCATAGTTCAGGTTCAGTATCCAGGCCCAGACAAGCGCTACAGCTACTGCGGGCGCTACTGCAGGAAGGTAGAAAAAAGTTCGAAAGACGGTCATGGCTCTGACGCCGGTGTTTAGCAGCAGCGCGCCGCCCAAGGCCACCATCAAACCAATCGGCAATTGCATGGCCACAAACGAAAACGTCACCTGAAGCGCCTTGGGAAAGTCGGGCTGACGGGTCAACATGGCGACATAGTTATCGACCCCGACCCATACGGGGGGCTTTAGGATACGATAATCGGTAAAGCTCAGGAAAAGGGATGCTATGGTTGGGATAAGAGTCCAGATGATGAGTCCGAGCACCACGGGCGAGATGAACAGCCAACCCGCGATCCATTCGTCACGCTCCGTCTTGGTAATCTTGCGCTTTGATGGGGCCTGGGCGACAGCCATATGGACCTCCCGGAAGGATGTATCGCTCGATCGGGGAGGGGAGTTCCCCCTCCCCCAGTGTGATCCCTCGACAAGCCGGAAACCTATTTGGCGCCGCCCCTGGCGATGCAGTCGTTGATCGCCTCGACCGCTGGAGGTACAGCCTCCGTGGCAGGGATGCAGCCGACCCGCATCTTGTCCCAGGCCTCGTTCATGAACTTGTTCGTCTCACCCACGTACACCGTGCCGCAATCCGGCGTATTGGGGTTCGGCGGAGTGATGGCGATTTCCGGGATTCGCAAAAACACGTCACGGTTGGCTGGCGGGGGATCCAACTCATACCAGGAGGGATCTTTGGCCATGGACTGCAGCACCGGAATGGATAGATACTGACGGGCAAAGTGCTTCTGCGTGGCAGGGCGGGCGATGACGCTGGCCAGCTTCCAGGCCGCCTGCTCGGTGCCGCGCTTGGCCGCAGCAGCGCTGACGCCGGGGCCCATGGTGCCGGCGCCTGCCACATGCTTCACCGGCTGCCGCGGCGGAACGGCCACATCCCACTCAAACTCGACCTCGGCCGTGCGAATGTTCTTGCAGAAGAAGCGGTTCGTCATATAGAAGCAGGCCTTACCCAAGATGAACGGATCGCCGCCGAATTGCGCCCCCACGGGCACTGCGCCGCCCTCATACTTGCAGTAGAAGTCGGCCAGCGCTTGGCACGCCTCCATCGCCTCGGGCGTGTCCATCGTGCATTTGGTCTTGTCCTCATTGTAGAAGGACCCGCCAAATCCATTGACCCAGGGGACATAGATCGCCCACCAGTTTGCGGAGCAGTTCCAGCCGTAGATCTGCTCGTCGGGGTTGTGTACGGCGGCGGCCACCTGCTGCAACTCCTGGACGGTGTAGCCGTTCATGGCATCGGGCAGAGGCAACCCTGCCGCCTCGAGCATGGTCTTGTTATAGTAGAAGCACGGTGCATCAGCGGCCCACGGGATCATGTACCACTTGTTCTGCCATTTGCCTAATCCCAGCATCACCGGGTAGATGTCCGAGACGTCAAAGGTATTGTCAGCCTCAGCCAGCGGCGTCATATCGAGCATCACGCCCGCGTCCCCAAGGTTCATCACATGAGCATCAGCGATCCACTGCACGTCGCCAGTGGTGCCTGCCGCCGCTTGGGTATAGAGCTTCTGGATGAGATCGCCCGCGATGACCTCCAGCTCAACCTCGACGTTGGGCTCCATGGCCTGGAAGTTAGCGATCATGATGTCGGCATAGTCCTTGGCCCAGCCGCCATATCCAAAGCGCAACGTCTGCGGCGGCAGCTGGGCGGGCCCTGTCTCGACTATTTTCTCGACGACGCGAGTAACCTCCTTCGCGACCTCGACGGCCTCCTTAACGACGACCGTCTGCTCAACGACCTTCTCTTCGGTGACGACCACCGTGCGCTCGACGATCTTTTCCACCACCTTGGGCTGACAGGCCGCCAGCGCCAGAGCGGAGGAGCTGATGCCGAGGATGCGGAGCAACTCCCTGCGAGACATCTGTGGCTTCATGGTTTCCCTCCTCGAAAATGCGTGCCTATGAGCCGTTTTCATCTTCAGCGATGAGCCCTGGCTCATAGACAACTCCTCGAAAATGCGTGCCTATGAGCCGTTTTCATCTTCAGCGATGAGCCCTGGCTCATAGACAACTCCCCAAAACTAATCAGCGATGCACGAACATACTCTGCACATAAGTCGTCGATAGGCCTGTCTCCCTTCCCTATGTCCGATCCGTTGTGAGACTCCGCGCTCGCCGAACCGGCGGCCGCGCAAATCCGCGGCCGAAAAAAAGGGAGCACTCAGGAGAGGACAAACGCCTCTCGAGTGCTCAACAAGACCGCACATCCTTGGGTATGCGCGATGATCATGTCATGCGCCAAGGGCTTTCGGGAGTGCTTCACTGTGCTCGCACCCATGTCGAGATCGTGCAATGAAGACGGCGTTCGCCGGAAGCGAATCCAACAAAGCCAACAAACGCCAGCGCCTAATACCACAGTCCACCCGCGGGCCAGCCCCTAGGCCCGCGCCCGCGGACTCGGCGACGCCGCGGTCACATGCTATAATGTGTTATCTGTGTCGATCACAGTATAGCATACGGGGGCTGTCGTGGGAATAGCCGCTCCGCCGCACAACTGCCTGCATTTGTCATCCAGATCTGCCCGTTTTCCTGCTTTCGGCATGGGATATGGACGTCGGGCAGCCCTTAGCGTCTCTGGGAGATCGAGATGATCGATGAGACTGCCTTTGTGCGCCACGTGAAGGACGCGCTCGAGACGCTATATGACCCGGTTCACCTCCAGGTCCACCCCCTGACGGACATCCTGATGCTCAGGCGTCTGCCCGGCGAGACGAGCGGAGAGGCGCTGCGCAAACGGCTCTGGGAGGCGGTCGAGTCGCTCAAGCCCCCCGCCTCTGTGCCGTCCCAGCGCCCCGAGTGGCTGAGCTACCGCCTCCTCTGGCTGTACTACATCCAGGGCATCGATCGGCAGGCGGTGCAGCGGGACCTGGGCCTCGCCGAGCGCACGTTCTACCGACGTCTCCAGGAAGCGGTGGAGGCCGTGGCGGGGGTGCTCTGGGAAAGCCGGCAGACCGACGAGCCTCCGAATGGCCGCGCCGAGGCCCCGCCGGCAGCCGCCGGCCCAACGCAGCTCGCCCGCCAGAAGGCCTTGCGTCTGATCCAGGCCGGCCACGCTCAGGTGGTGTCGCTGAACGCTGTGGCGGCGAGCGCCGTCGAGACCGTGCTCCCCCTCTATCGCCAGCGGGCCTGTGCGCTGACGCTGGACATCCCCGCGGACCTGCCCGAGACCTGTGGCGACCCGGCCGTGCTCAATCAGATCATCGTGAATGCCCTGCTCGGCGCCCTCGATGTGGCCGGCGGGGGTGGGCTGGCGCTCCACGTGTCGCGCCTCGGCGGCAAGGTTCTCTGGCGGGTGTCCGGTCTCAACGAGGCCAGATCGCCAGAGGCGCTCCTCACGCTGAACCCGATCACGCTGAGCCGCGAGTTGGTCCAGGGCTGCGGCGGCGAGTTCTGGATCGACCGCGATGCGCGCGGCGTTCCGGAGCTGCGCCTTACCATGATCTGCGTTCAGCCTACCACCATCCTGGTCATTGACGACGACGCCGATGCGCGCCAGCTCCTCAGCCGCTTGCTGGGCGCGCACGGCTATGTGGTACGGGAGGCGGCGAGCGCCCAAGTCGTCCCGACCATTCTGGACGATACATCCCCGGACCTGATTCTGCTCGACGTCCTGATGCCCCAGCAGGATGGCTGGAAGCTGCTGCAGCGCCTCAAGACGCACGACGAGACGGCCTCGATCCCGGTGGTGATCTGCTCTGTGCTGAGCCAGGTGGGCCTGGCGACGGCGCTGGGCGCCGCCGCGGTGGTGCAAAAGCCGGTTAGCGAAGAGGTGCTGATCGAGACCGTGGGACGGGTTCTCTCCCTGACGGGGCAGGTTCGCCATCCGGCAGGTAACGTGGCGGCACGAGCTTGAGGATCGACAGCAAGCACTGAGCGGCATCGCTCAGGCTCAGGGGGCTCTGGCGAAAGATGCTCAGGGGCAGGCCGATGCTGATCGGCTCCTCGCTGCGGTCGCGGGCCGAGATGACCACCACGGGTACCGAGGCCAGGCGCGGGTCGCGTCGCATGTGGGCGATCAAGGCTTCGCCGTCCATGCCGGGCATCACCAGATCCACCAGGACCACATCCGGGACCTGCGCATCCATCGCTCGCAAGGCCTGCTCGCCGTCGAAGGCTTTCAGGATGCGATACGACTGGGGGATGCCGAGGAGCATCGCCTCGATCAGGCGCACCGCGTCTGGGTCGTCGTCCACCAGCAGCACCACGGGCTCGCCCGTATCCCCGATCTGAGCCATGGTCGCGAGAAGCATCTCTTTCGAGATCGGCTTGACCAGGTAGCTCATCACGCCTGCGGTCGCGGCGCCGCCCTCCAGCCGGGGCATCGCGCAGGTGATCAGGGGCACATCATAGCAGAGCCCACGCAGCGCCCGATCCACGGCCGTGGCCAGATCCGCGGCGGCGATCACGGCCCGGGGATGCAGTTCCTTGATGACAAGCGCGAGTTCGCTCTCGCTCGGCAGCCCGATGACCCGGTAGCCCTCCAGATAGCGGCTCACGATTCGGATCATCTCGGGATCCGGATGGACGACGAGAAGGTGATCTTGCTCATGCAGCGCCTGAACGCCCGGGCTCCGCTTGGGCCGGCTAATCGTGCCCCCCGCGAGGCCGGGGAGCGGCAGGGCAAAGGACACCTCGGTGCCCACGCCGACGGCGCTCTCGGCCCAGATCTCGCCGCCGTGCAGCTCGACGAGCTG
>JAFGLK010000332.1 GCA_016928125.1 Anaerolineae bacterium | reverse complement strand
TGGCAGAGCTGGGCTATTCCAGCCAAGAGATCGCCACGCTGAGGCAGCGCGGCGTGGTGAGTTGATCGGGTTGTTCATTCCGTTCTGCTGATGGTATAATGACATAGACAAGTATGCCGCATGGTCTTACTTAGGAGGTGGATGATGTCTGGACACAGCAAATGGGCCACGATCAAGCGGTCCAAGGCGGCAAATGATGCCAAGCGTGGGAATCTTTTCACCAAGCTCGGGCACGAAATCGCTCTTGCCGCACGCGAGGGGGGTCCAGAGCCAGAAGCCAATTTCCGGTTGCGTATTGCCCTGGACAAGGCGCGCCAAGCCAATATGCCCAAAGACAACATCGAGCGCGCGATCAAGCGGGGCACAGGCCAGAGTGATGATGCTGTGAGTTTGGAGGAGATATTGTATGAAGGCTATGGCCCTCACGGCATTGCTGTACTGGTCAAGGCGTTGACCGATAACCGCAATCGTACAGTCTCTGAGATCCGCCACGTCTTCACGCGCTATGGCGGCAATCTCGGTGCCGGCGGAAGCGTGGCTTGGATGTTCTCGCGCAAGGGCTACCTGTCCATCGGCTCGGGTGAGGTTGACCCAGAGGAGATCGCGCTTCAGGCCATCGATGCGGGCGCCGAGGATGTCGAGATCGGCGACGATACCGTTGAGATCTATACGGCCGTGGAGGACTTGAGCACGGTGCGCGGGGCGCTCGAGGAGGCCGGGCTTGAGATTGGCGATGCGCAGCTCTCTTGGATTCCGCAGAGCACCACCCAGCTGAGCGATTCGGAAACGCTGAAGAGCATGAAGCTGCTTGAGGCGCTGGAAGAGCTGATGGATGTTCAAGAGGTCTTTTCCAATCTGGATATTCAGGATGAGATGATCGCCCGTTACGAGTCCGAGGCGGCCTAGTCGCATCATGGGTGCTTCGCGCTTAGCCTTGGGCCTGGATCCGGGCCTGGCCACAACCGGATACGGTCTGGTGGCGAGTGACGGCCAGCGCCTGATCTCAGTAGCCTATGGCGTGCTGCGCACGACCGCCGATCTGACCACGGTCGAACGCCTTGCGAAGTTGCATCGTCAGGTTGGCGAGCTGGTTGAGCGATACCATCCCGACACTTCAGCCGTAGAGGAGCTATTCTTCAGCAGCAACGCGCGCACAGCGATGAGCGTCGGTCAAGCCAGAGGGGTGATTCTGCTGGCTCTTGCGGAGGCGGGTCTCACAGTGGCCGAGTATACGCCGATGCAGATCAAGCAGGCCGTGACAGGTTATGGCGGGGCCGACAAGGCCCAGGTGCAGGAGATGGTGCGCCTGTTACTCAACCTTCAAGAGACGCCGCGCCCGGATGATGCGGCTGATGCCTTGGCCGTGTCGATCTGTCATCACCACTCCGCCCGTCTCGCGGCGCTTGTGCAAAGGAAGAGCAGTGATCGCTAGCCTTCGTGGGCAGGTCCAGGCGCTTCGCGAGAACGAGCTGGTCCTCAGGGTCGGCGACGTGGGCTATGCCGTACATGTCCCGCGGTCCCTGCTCGATGGGCGCACCCGCGTGGGCCAGGTGATGGAACTGTGGACATACACCTACGTGCGCGAGAATGAGATTGCGCTCTATGGCTTTGAGGTTCTAGACGAGCGCGATCTGTTTGTCACCTTGCTGGGCGTCACGGGCATAGGCGCACGAACAGCTTTGGCCATCCTCTCCACTTTTGCTCCCGAAACGCTGCGAACGGCGATCGCTCAGGGCAACATAGACGCGCTGACGCGCATCCCGGGTATCGGCCGCAAGACGGCGCAACGCCTTTTGCTTGATCTGAAAGACAAGATCGGGATTACCGCCGAGGTCTGGCCTGCTGCGTCACGAGAGATAGATCTCGATGTGATCAATGCGCTCACCGCATTGGGCTACAGCGTATCTGAGGCGCAGGCTGCGCTGGGAGTCGTGCCGAAAGAGATCGAATCGCTGGACGAGCGCATTCTGGCGGCGCTCCGTGCAATGGGAAGCGGCTAGGGAAATCCCATGGAGGCGATTGATCTCGCGCTGCTGATCATTCTTGCCTCTTTCGCCGCGAATGGCCTCATGCAGGGCATGGTTCGTCAGCTGCTGGCTATGCTGGGCTTCCTGCTTGGCTTTGTTCTCGCTATGCTTTTCTATCCCCATCTTGCCGCCTGGCTGACCCGTCACTTTGGCTGGATCGGCGCCCCTCAGCCGGTCGCTTTTGCAATCATCCTGCTGGGCATCTGGATTCTTGCGAATATATTGGGTTTTGTGTTGCGAAAAGCCGTGCAGCCTACGGAACGTGACTGGCTGGATGATATGGGCGGCGCTCTGCTGGGCCTCGCCTCTGGGATCCTGCTCACAGCGCTGGTGATCGTGGGCATGGCGCAACTGGGCGCAGACATGGCCCGAAGCATCCAAGCATCCCACGTGGGCTCATGGCTCCTGAGCGTGGCACAATTCCTGCTCGATCAAGCCTCTTTGTGGTTGGCGCCATAGCTGGCATCCGGCGCCGTGCCCCCCCGAGAGAGTTCTCGAAAAGCATCGCATGCATCGGCGACACAGGCTATAGGGTGGCATCGAGCCTTCTGCCAGCCACCTTTCAAAGCGGCTTTCGCCCGTCTGGTGACGAGCGCACCGCGGCCTTAAGGCGCGACCGCGAGCCCTAGCATCTGGCCGATGCTTTCCAAGGGGAGCCATTCTACATAACGCGTGAGCACTTCGGGAACCAGCAGCCCAACCATGAGAGGCAACATGAGCACATACCACCAACGCGGTTCGCGTCTTGGGTCGGGCGTTCCTCCCGGCCGAAAAGCCGCTATCGCGCACCGCATGATCGCCCAAGCTGGTCCAAAACTGGCTGCCACGAGGGCGAGAGCCCACAGAAGCCTCTCAAAGGCGAGCATGCGATAAAGCGCGAAACGGCTCCCAAAGCCCGCCAGGGGCGGTATGCCAGCCAAGGAGAGGCCGCCGATCATCATCGCCAAGACCGACAGAGGGGCTCGGCGAACCAGTCCTTGATACTGGGATACGTGGTCGTCATCTAGGCACAGACGAATGCTGCCCAAGGCCATCGCCCCTAAGGTCACGCCCGCACTTCGATAGATGAAGTGAGATATCGCCGCGCCAATGCTCTCTGGGTCCGCCAACCCTAGCCCGATGAGTATCGGCCCCAGATCGGCCACGGCGGCATAGGCGAGCACGCCCCCGAGAGAGAGCTGCGAGGCGGCGCCCAATCCACCCACTATCGCCGTGAGGAGGCCGCCAGCCACTAGCGCGGTCGAAAGAAACGTGGCTCCCATCTGCGCATCACTGAGCTGGATCACGTCGACCAGTCGCAGCAGAGCGATCGCGCCAAGGGCGACCATCAGGATCACACTGGCGAGGGGCGAGCCATGGCGAAATACCGGCGACAGCCAGAGGTGAAATGGAGCGGCGCCCAGCATGATCCCACACCCCAGGGCGAGCGCGATGATGCCAAAAGGCAACAGCGACATCCCCTCGGGAGATTGGCGGGCCTGCTCAAGAGCCCAGGAGGAGAATAGAACCAGAGACGATGCCAGCGAGAGCAGGATCAAGACCTGTATAGCCGTCATAGGGGAGCGTTCCTGGTCTATTGGGACGATCATGACTGCCAAGACGATGCCCGCGCCGAGGAACAACGAGGCGATCACAAGATTGCGCATCATGACGGCTGTGACAAAGAACGTGATCGCGCCCAGGCTCAACGTATAGATATGGGATGCCTGGGCGACGCGATGTGTAAAGAGGAGCATCAGTGATATCAGGAGGAGGACAAAGCCCAACAGAAGGCTCTCATCTGGCGAGATCCCGAGAGATCGTCCTAGCACAATCATCTCGTTCTCGCGCACGGTCAAAGCCAACAGAGCCATCACAATCAAGGTGGCAGCGGCGATGGGAGAGGCCAAGATGCGCCATCTACCCAGCACGATCATGATGAGCGCCACAACCAAGGGCAGCGCAATCAGCCAGAGGATCATGGCGTATCCGTCTCCCTCGGCCAGATGCGACGCCAAGCCTCTGTGAAATACGCCACAGCGAGAGCCGTGATGATCAGAAGGAACTGCCACAAAGTAATCACGAGGAGACTTTGCTCTAGATACAGATAGAGATTCTGAAAGCCGTTCATCAAGGTCAACAAGCCCAACCCCTTGCGCAGAGGGTCCACATGCGTGAGTATCATCAAGAGTCCTGTGACCATCAGCTCATACAGAGCAAACCCGATCCATCGCGGCGCCAGCTCGAATGGATAGGTGCGCCAGAGACCATATACCACGAACGTGCCAAAAATGACCACGACCGCCCGAAAGCCGAGCCCCATGTCTCCTGAGCTGGTTGCCCGAAGAGCCAGGGTCAACTTGCTGAACCATCCTCCTTGGCGCGCTGGTTCGGGCGCGGCCCGCCAGGGCTGGGAGCGCCCGGCCGAAGTAGACAAAAGGATCGCCGTCACCAGAGCCGTGCCCATCCGAACCATGGCCACGGGTCGGTAGAGTCCGGGAAGCATCAGGATCGCCGCAAGGATACCTTGGATTGCATAGAATAGAACAGCGATCCGACGCTCTGAGACAAGCAACATCAAAACGCAGGCTGCCGATACAGCCAACGCAATCTGAACAGAGCCCAGTCTCTCGAGGGCCTCTACAAGTGGCTGGATCGCTGGCATTCAGATCCGCCCTAGCTCTCAAGCAGATAGAGGACGATGGCTGCACACCAGATCAAGGTCCATCCTAGAAGAAAGGACCTCTCTAAAACTGCAATCGTCTCTCGCGCAAGATGTTGAACTGCCAACAAGCCCTCCTCCAAACTCAGAAAGAGCCAATCCAAGCGCAGCAGATTTGCCCATAGACGCTGTGCCGAGTCGCGCAGATGCGTTTCGGTCGCGGAGAGACGATCGATGAGGTAGCTGCCCCCAATCGGTAGTACCGAAGCGGTCATGACAACCGAAAAAAGAGAGCTCGAGCCAAGCAGCCCTCCCCAGGATGGCAAGGCAAGAGGGAGCGCTTGCGCCCACACCCGATCGATCCCAGCAGGTGCAAAGCCAACCAGCAGGAGCGCAATGGTAGGCACCGACACCGCACAGACGCCGGTCCATGCCCTGATCTGATTTGCGCTTTCACCTTCGGATTCTGCGACACCAAGCTCTCTATAGAGGCGCCATACGGGCACGGACACTAGAGCATAGGATAACAGAACGAGGTAATACATCATCGAGGTGCCAGTCGCTCGACAGACATCTAGAAGCAGCCAGCGCGCAGCGGCTCCAAGGGTCAGAGGCCATCCTACCAGCGCAAGGAAACTCAGTGCCGCAGGGAGTCGATTCCAAGAGCGTGCTGACTTGAGTCGAGCTCGCACCTCCTCAACCTGAAGGATGGCCAGGCCCAGCATGAGGTAGGTGGCGCTGAAAACGACCACCGCAAAGCCTTTCTCCCGTTGCAACAAAGGGGCCAGAACCATCATGCCAACGCCATGACGCATCAGATAATGTTGCGCCGAGGCCCCATCTCTTGCCAAAGCCGCCAAGCAAGAGACCGCTAGCAGTGATACCGCGAGGAGCAACGGCACACCTTGCACATTGAGTCCCGGCGAAGTGAGGCTCACCACCCTACCCCAGAGCGTGCCACCTAGGCAAAAGGTGACCAGAGCTGCCTCCCACCGAGATGCATAGCTGGTTGGCAAGGGATAGAGGCCCAGTCTCAGCCAGGCAGCGATGGAGATCAGGGCCAACGGAGTCCCCTGCAAGGCGAATGCGGAGAGGGTGGCGCGGCCCTGGTCAAAGATCACCCAGAGAGTGGCCATGACCAGCAAGGTCGTGGAAAGCAGGCTACCCCAGATGAAACGACGGGCACCGGGCTCTTGCTGCTCACTAGCATGCGCCGCCTCAAAGCCCAGAAGCGCCAGATCAAGCGCACCCCAGGCCAAGCAAAGGGTGATCAGATTCGCGGCCGCACAGCACGCGATACCTGTGCTCACGAGCAAAAGGGACCCCACGGCCCGACTTCGCCTCAGGGGGGTAGTGGCTGCTGCGAGATCGACAGTGGCCAAAGAGATGCACAGGAGAAGGGCAAAGCTCGCGCCCAGACTGTCGAACGACAGGCTGAGAGCAAGCCTGGCTGCCACGAGCTCCAGGATCGAGGCGCGGCGCCCACCCCACATCACCAACAGGAACGCGCTGGAAACAAACAGAGTTCCTGCGTGAAGCCAGCGCTTGAGCGGGAGCGCGGTTTGGCGTCTGGGAAAGGTCAGGGCCACCAAGGCTCCGCCCAAAGGCACTATGATCGGCAAGAGAGGGCCTATCGACACCGGGCGGCACCTCGGACACATACTGGTTGGGGCCAACGAACACGCGGCGAGATTCTAGCATGAAAGGTCGAGAGTGACAATCGGGGCCCCGTGCGCTTGGTGTGTCTTGCGCCCGGCCGGCTCGTGGGGCGCCTCGTGCTTTGTGCTGTGCCCAGTGGGGCACAACACAGCCTCCTGCCCTCGCTTTGGATGTTTGACGTTGCGCCTGCGGCGACCCTATAATGTCACCAGTCTGGACGCATACACAGGCTGACGCGTCTGAGAGCCGAATGGATGACAAGGGCACATGGAATACTTGAGCTTTGACCTCAGACTATCGGAATGGAGCCCCATCTCTCGCACTGGGGTCGCGGAGGTGTTGCAGTGTCCTGTGGGCGAAAGCCCACGCTACTCCTTTACACTGGAGACCGAACCTTTCTCGCCAGGGATGCGCGTCGAGCGCACAAACGAGCAAGCAGCCGAGCTAGGTCAGAAGCTCCTGGAAAGCGTACTCCATGGTCAGAGCCTGACGCTCTGGCACGAGAGCTATCAGATCGCCCGTGAGCGCCATCGAGGGTTGCGTCTGCGGCTGCACGTCGATCCCTGGCCGCTCGCTCAATTGCCCTGGGAGTTGTTGTATGATCGGCGCTGGGGCGAATTTCTGGCATTTGACCCGCGTGTTTCCATCGTGCGCTACATACGCCTCTTGGCCGTGCCTCCTACGTTGCGCCAATCACCCCAACTCAGAGTGGTTGTAGCGTCCGCTTCACCAGGCGATCAGGCCGCCCTGGATTGGCAGGGCGAGGTGCATCTGCTGCAGGAAGCCCTGCATGATCTGACTAGCATGGACCGCATCAAGATCTTTGTCTGCGACCACCTGACCTGCGACGGGCTGCACAGTTGCTTGCTTGAGCATACGCCTGATGTATTTCATTTTGTCGGCCACGCAGATTTCGACCCGACGTCGCATCAGGGCTATCTGCTGCTGGAGGATGAGCGTGGCCTGAGCGACCCGTTGCTGGCCACGGATGCCGCGCGTCTACTTCGCCGATATGGCACCAGCTTGGTGATGCTCAATGCCTGCAAGACAGCGCAAGGTGCGTGGGCTGGTCTGTCTCCGGCTCTGGTGCGGGCCGAGGTGCCAGCGGTGGTCTCGATGCAGTGGCCGGTCGAGGACCGCGCGGCCGCTGCTTTTGGCCACGCTTTCTACCAAGCCCTTTCGCTGGGACACACCATTGATGAGTGTGTCGCCGAGGCGCGGGTCCGGGTGAACGCCACGACGGCGGACCCGAACGACTGGGGCGCGCCCGTGCTCTTTCTGCGATCGTTGAGCGGCCAGCTCTGGACGCAGGAAGTCATCCAGAGCTATGAAGTGCCTCACATGGTGCCGGCCCTTACAGCCTCTGCGATAAGCCCAGCCGACAACCCCGAGCATATGCGCTCAAGCCGGGATCAGGCCTATTTCAAGACCAGAGGGCCGCTGGTGTCGCCTGCAGATGAGCGACTCATCATCGATCGTCCGGAGCTTAGGCGGGCTCTGCGTATCGCCCAGCAGCCAGCCATCACGCACTACATCGCCTTCCTCAGCGCCAGACAGACGGGCAAGACCTCGGTGCTATTTCGCCTCATGGATCTCTTGCGCACCAGCTACGCCTCTGTGTTCGTCGATTTGTCCGTTCTTGGCGCCCAGAATGCGCGCTCTTGCTTTCGCTACGTGGCCTTTCGGCTGATCAGTGAGTTTCGCATGATGCTGGGCGCCGACCTGCCCCTGCCTGAGACCCACGACATGGAGACACCCGTCGATTTTCTCGAGTTCCTCCGTGAGTTGGCCGCCTTGGTGCCCTTTCCCCGCATCCTCGTTCTTTTTGATGAGGTGGGCGCGCTCGCCCCAGGCGTTTCCGATGGCTTTTTCAACACCTTACGCACGGTGTTCACTCAGGGGCGCAGCCCCACGGACAGCTTGACCAAGTACCTGTTTGTTTTTAGCGGCGCCGTGGATCTCTATGACCTGACCTTTGGGAGCGTATCGCCTCTGAACATCTGTGAGAAGCTCTATCTGCGCGATTTCCAGCTCTCCGATGTGGCGACGCTTGTGCGAGGGTTTGGGGATCTGGGCATTCCTGTCGAACAGGGAGCAGCGGAGCACATTCATCGGCTCTCGGGAGGCCATCCGTATCTGACCATGCGGATATGTGCCCTCATGGAGCAGGCCCAAGTCGATACCGTCGCGGCGCCCCAGATCGAGGCGGCAGCCCAGCAGATGCTCATCGACGATGACAATATCCGGCATATCATCCGCAATCTGAATATGCATCCTCACGAACGGCGCAGGCTGCGCCAGATCGTGGAGGGGTCGCAGATCCCATTCAGTCGCAACGATCCCGGCCTCGCCATGCTGGAGATGATCGGTGTGATTCGACCTGTGCAGCCCTGCGAGATTCGCAATGAGCTCTATCGGCGGGCGCTGGAATTGTATTTCACACGTCAAGATGAAGCCATGGAGGCCCCCATGGTCGCGCAGGAGCCTTCTGACAGGATGAAGGCCATGTATGTACGCTTGAGGACGCTCCACGAGGATGTGCTTGCGGTGCGGGCCTGTGGAGGATACGGGGAAAGAGCGGCCTGGAGCAACTATGCGGCCGCGCTCTTTTCCATGCTGCCAGCCTTCTCGGTGTTGCCTCGCGACTATGCCGATGCGGAGCAGCACTATATCCTCTTGGCGATCAACCACGATGTGCCGCAAGCCAGCTACTGGAATGCCTATCAGCCAGGGATCTTGGTCTCGTGCGGCAGTCTGAACGGTACCTCGGCCGAGACGTTGATCGAGAGGCTGGTGACCCGAGCGCACGTGCACCGCGTCAAGCTGGCCATCCTGATGACGATGGATAACCAAGACGGCCAGGAGCACTATGGGGGCACGCGGGATGCTGTGACCGTGATCGTCATCGACGACTGCGAGGTGGGCCGCCTGCTTGAGGAGCGAGGCGACTTTGAGGAGCTTGTGCGGGCCAAGATCCTGGCTGCGCGCTTGCGCAAGATCTGAGCGATGCGTATCAAGGCCATCCCCAGTGACTTTACCGTTGAGGAGAGCCTCGATCTGCCATTGATGCCTTCTGGCCCCTGGGCGGTCTATAGGCTGCGCAAGGAGGGCCTCACCACGCTCGAGCTACAGACGCAGATCGCGCACAGGCTTGGCCTTTCGCGAAGTCAAGTCGTTTTCCCGGCGCTCAAGGACCGGACGGCCGTCGCCACACAGCACCTTTGCCTCCCGGCCGGGCACGCCGCGCATCTATCGGGGCCACACTTCTCAGCCGAGCGGATCGGATATCTCACCGAGCCTTTGCAGCCAAAGGCTCTGGCGGGCAATGCGTTCCACATCGTGGTGCGCGACCTGGCGGACGGCGAGGCCCATAGCCTGACGCAGGCCTTGCAGGCCCTGGGCGCGGAGGGGCTTCCCAACTACTTTGATGTGCAGCGGATGGGCTCCTTTGCGCCGGGCTGGGGCTTTATCGGCCGAGCCATTCTCGATCGGGATGCCGAGGCGGCGCTGCGCGCCTATCTGGCGCGCCCCTTTCTGGCCGATCCCGAGAAGGTGAGACGTTTCAAACGCCAAGCCGCGCAGCTGTGGCCCGATTGGCCAGCTATCATGGCGGTCGCGCCGCGACCGTCCAACTTTCGCAGCGTCTTGACCTATCTGATCGATCATCCAGAAGGCTACCGGAAAGCCCTGAACCTGATCCCGCCTCGCCTGCTTGCGCTCTATCTGGCGGCCTACCAGAGCCATCTTTGGAACCTGATCGCCTCGGCCTATCTGGAAAGCCTTGGTGGTGACGGTGTCACGGATGGGCCTCGAATCGCCATCGCCGGGGCGGATCTGAGCGTAGGTCAGGCGCAATTGAGGAGCAGGCTGGCCGAGATGGCCTCACAGGGGCTCGTCTTGCCCAATCACCGTGCGGTGTTCCCGGATTGGGCCAAGTCGGCTGCAGAGGCCGTGCTCGCGCGTGAGGAGCTCGCCTTGAACGACCTGAAGGCGCGCATCTTGAAGCGGGCCTATCTGCCCAAGAGCAAACGCCCCCTGTGGCTGTTGCCCGAGAGGCTCGTCGTCGAGGCGCCTTTCTCCGATGAGCTGAATCCTGGGAGAGAGGCGCTGCGCGTCCGCTTTGCATTGCCTCGGGGGAGCTATGCCACCCTTTTGTTCAGAGTCGCGGCAGCCAGGACAGGTATCCTCTGGCCGAAGAGGACGTCATAATGGGCAAGGAAACGGGTGCCCGGCTGGTCAGGCGGGGTGCCTCGGTCAATAGCATGAGGTGAGAGGATGTCATCGACGCATGAGAAGCGGCCCAAGGTAGTCGCCTTTGCGGGGACCCAGGGGTTGGCCATGTTGATATCAGCCTACCGGGAGGCGCCTTGGGAGATGATCGGCGTGGTTCCGCCGGCCAATGCCGGCGCCGCCTTTGCCCAACTCCATACCGCCATCGGGGCCTCTGCAGATGAGGTGCTCATTCCCACGCTGGATCGCGTCGAGGTGTGCGCTGAGCTCTCGTCGGGCGAACAGCTCGTGGGCGAGGCAGCCATCACCCAGGGACGCCCCGATGCGACGATGGAACGCGTCTTCCTGATCGCCGAGGTGGTGGGTAAGCCCTCGTCCGATTTTCGCCCCACCCCGGAGGTGCTGGCGGCCCTGGACGATGCCGATGCCATCGTCATCGGTCCTGGGTCGATCTTTACCAATCTGATCCCCGCGCTGCTCATTAAGGAGATCAATGAAGCGGTCCGCAGGAGCAATGCGCGCAAGATCTTTGTCTGTAACCTGATGACCCAGCCTAACCAGACCGACGGCTACTCGATTGCGGACCATGTGCGGGTGATGCAGAGACACTGTGGCTTTCGCTTCGACTATGTGTTGGCCCATCGCGGCGGCGGCATCAGCCCTGAGGTGCTCCAACGCTATCACAACGCCTCGGCCGCCCTGGTTGTGCCGCAGCTGGTCACCCATGACAATGCGCATGTGGTGATCTTCCCCGATACGGCCCAAGAGATGATTCTGGTCGAGGGAGCCATCCTGCTACAGCGCGATTTGGCCACAGAGATCATGCAGGAGGACCCGGTCACCGGCCACGAACGGTTGGTGGTGCGACACGACCCCGAGCGCTTGGGTCAGGCCCTCAGCACGCTTCTGCATGACTATGCCCTGCAGAAGCAGCTTTCGGTGAGCCGGGCCATCTTTCGTGAGTATGACATCCGGGGTATTGTGGGCTCGGAGCTCACCACCACAGCGCTCGAGTCGATGGGGCGCGCTTTCGGCACCTATATCCAGCGCCTGAGCGGGCGTCGTCAGGTGGTGATCGGCCACGACGTGCGCCCGAGCTCCCAGCCTTTCACCGAAGCGGCCATTCGGGGGCTGATGGCTTCCGGGTGTGAGGTGATCGACATCGGCCAGGTGCCGACCCCCTTGACCTCGTTTGCCGTGAACCATTTTTGGGTGGATGGCGCGCTGCAGGTCACTGCCAGCCACAACCCTGCCGAATTCAATGGCCTCAAGCTGCAGGTGGGGATGCAGGCCCTGGCCGGCGAGGAACTCCAAAAAGTGGAACGACTCATCGCCAGTGGCTCCTTTGCCAGCGGTGAGGGTGATCGCCTCGTGCGCGATGTGGTGTATCCCTACCTGAACTGCATCGAGCACAAGGTGCAGCTTTCGCGCTCCTTCCGGGTGGCCATCGATGCAGGGAATGGCGTGAGCGGGCCCCTGGCCCTGCGCCTGATGCGCGAGTTGGGCTGCGAGGTCTTGCCGCTCTATTGCGAGCCCGACGGCTCCTTCCCCAATCATCCGCCCGACCCCAATGAGGCGGAAAATCTGGCTGAGCTGGCCGAGGTGGTGGTGCGCGAAGGGTGCGACGTGGGCATTGGCTTTGACGGGGACGGGGACCGGATCGGCATCGTGGATGAGCGGGGCCAGGTGGTGCCGCCAGACGTGTACCTGTTGCTCTATGCGCGCGAGGCGCTGCGCCAAGGGCCTGGCAAGGCCGTATTTGAGGTGCGCTGTTCGGAAATGCTGTTCGACGGCGTGCGCAAGTATGGCGGCATCCCAGTCATGGCCAAGTGCGGCAATACCTCGATCCTGCCGCGCATGCAGCGAGAGCTTGCCGTGATCGGCGGCGAGCTGAGCGGACACATCTTTTTCAACGATCCGCCTTTTGTGTTTGATGATGCGCTTTATGCGGCGGCC
>JAFGLK010000331.1 GCA_016928125.1 Anaerolineae bacterium | reverse complement strand
GTGGTGGCTGACCCCAATGAGCGCCAGGCGGTGTGTTATCTGGCGTGATTTTACATCTGGATAGGGATGACCTAATATAGCGTGTCGCACATCGTTCCATATTCTTCTCACGGCGAGGAGGCAGCGTCTATCATGAGCTCGCGAACCAACCCATTTGTTACGGCGCAGCGCCAGCTCGACGAAGCCGCCGGCCTGCTTGGCCTCTCACCAGCCATGCAGGCCTTTTTGCGCACGCCTATGCGCGAATACCATTTCAGCATCCCCATGCAGATGGACGACGGCGAATATCGCCTGTTCGAGGCCTTTCGGATTCAGTACAACGACGCGCGTGGCCCGGCCAAGGGCGGCATTCGTTTCCATCCCGACGAGACGATTGACACGGTGCGGGCGCTTTCGGCCTGGATGACGTGGAAGACCTCGGTGGTGGATATCCCCCTGGGCGGCGGCAAGGGCGGTGTCGTGTGTGACCCGAAGAGCATGTCGACCAGCGAGGTGGAGCGGCTGAGCCGCGCCTACATGCGACGCGCGGCCCACTTTATCGGCCCTGAGCAGGATATCCCCGCGCCAGACGTATACACCACGCCGCAGATCATGGCCTGGATGATGGACGAGTATGAGGCGATGATGGGGCGACACGTGCCGGGCGTCATCACAGGCAAGCCGATCCCGCTGCTCGGCTCGCTGGGCCGGGGCGACGCCACCGCCCGCGGCGGCGCATACGTGGTGCGTGAGGCCGCCAAGGCGCTGGGCCTCAACTTGGAAGGCGCGCCCGCCGCCGTCCAGGGCTATGGCAATGCTGGGCATTTTGCCCACAAGCTTGGCGACGAGTTACTTGGGCTCAAGGTGGTGGCGGTCAGCGACTCCAAGGGCGGGATCTATTGTGAGCAGGGCCTCGACTATGACGCCGCCATGGCCCACAAGGCCGAGACTGGCAGCGTGGTGGGGTTGCCCGGCACCGAGGCGCTCACCAATAGCGAGCTCCTCGAGCTGCCCGTGACGGTGTTGTTCCCGAGTGCCCTGGAAAACGTCATCACCCAAGAGAACGCCGGTCGCGTTCGCGCGCGGGTGGTGGCAGAGCTGGCCAATGGCCCCACTACCCCGGAAGCCGATCAGATCCTGTTCGCCAACGGCGTGACCGTGCTGCCCGATTTCCTGTGCAACGCGGGCGGGGTCACGGTGAGCTACTTTGAGCAGGTACAGAACGCCAGCAGCTACTACTGGACGGTGGACGAGGTGTACTCGCGGTTGGATGCCAAGATGTCTGCGGCGTTTCAGGCGGTGCATGAGATGGCAGAGAGGCGGCAAATCCACAATCGTCTGGCAGCCTACCTGGTGGCGGTCAATCGGGTGGCCGAGGCCGTGGCCGCGCGCGGCTGGGTCCAGTAGTCGCGTCACCCCCGTTGACATGTGGATAGAGGAGGGCGCATCGTCGGCCCTCCTCCGGTGCCCAGTTCGTTTGTCTCGTGGCGGCCGTGCACGGCGCCTAGAAGCTGGGCTCCATGGCCAGGGCTGGACGCCGGCGGGCATAGGACTCGTGCCCATAGCCCTTGATGATGGCGATGGCCTCGTCGCGGTAGGCGTCCATCACATAGGGGATGCCGGAGACGTCTTCAGCTTCGCGTGTGAGCGCACACAAGTCTTCGCGGGCGATGGTGTCGAGCCTAAAGTTGCGGCTGCCGGCCATCAATTGCTGCAGGCCCACCTGAAGCTTGTCCACATAGGTGTACCAGCCGATAGCGCCCAGGGGCAGCTCGTCGATCTCCGAGCCAAAGCGCGCCTTGAGGGTCTCATAAGTGACAAAGATCTCCTCGACCGAGCTGCCGTACTCGGAGACGGTGCGGGGTAGGCGCCCCTCTTTCATCCAGAGGGCGATGTTCTTCCCCACCATAGCGGGAATCATGATGGCCCGCCCAAGGCAGGCCGCCTTGACGTGAGGAGCACCCAACGCAAGCACCTTGAACATGTGATCCTCGCTGGAGAGGCCGCCGCCGATGGCGATGTCGGGCACAAAGGCTCGCTGATCGTCGAGCATCTGGCACAGCTCAAAGGTCATGGCCTCCAGGTACACCGTGGGAATGCCCCACTCGACCATCATCCGCCAGGGGCTCATGCCCGTGCCGCCCGGTGCGCCATCGATGGTCAGCAAGTCGATCTTGGCGTCGGAGGACCACTTGAGGGCCATGGCCAGTTCGCGCATGGGGTAGGCGCCGGTCTTGAGGGTGACGCGTTTGGCGCCCAGGCCGCGCAGCCGCGCCACCTCGTTGGCAAAGCCTTCCTCATCCACAAAGCCCAGCCGCGAGTGGCGCTCGAACTGCTTGAGTGCGCCATCCTTATAGGCGCGCTGGATAGCCTCGTTTGAGGGATCGGGCGTCACCAGATAGCCGCGTCGCTGGAGCTCGAGCGCACGTTCCAGGCTATTGACCTTGATCTCGCCGCCGATGCACTTGGCGCCCTGGCCCCACTTGAGCTCGATCGTCTCGACGCCAAGTTTCTCGATGACGTACTCGGCCACGCCAAAGCGCGTATCCTCCACGTTCATCTGCACGTGGATGTCGCCATAGCCATCGTACCAACGGCGGTAGGCCTCCACGCGGCGACGCATATCGGGCGACTCGACGATCTTGCCCTGATCATCCAACTCGAGCCCCGGGTCGATGCCACACACATTCTCGCCGCAGGTGAGCACCACCCCGGAGATGGCAGCGCCGGCGGCAAAGTGCTCCCAGTTGACCCGCGCGATCTCGGTGGAGCCGAGGGCTCCGCTGATGATCGGCATACGAAGCGTCTCGGAGCTATGTGCCCCGATCTCCGTCTCGGTGTTCACCATGGTAAAGAGGGTGTTGTCGGGAGTGGCCGTGACGCCCTCCTCCAGTCCGTCGGCGCCCAGCGCATAGCCCATGATGTTGAAATGAGACAGATCCACCGGATAGTCTTTGTCGCCGCCGGCGGTGATCGTGCCAAAGGGGCTGGGATAGATGACTTCGCGGCCGCGGAAGGAGGACTTGAACACCTCACAGTTGCCGGTGCAGCCGTCGATGCAGCGCGAACAGATGCCCGATTGGGGCACCACGTTGCGCGAGCGGTTGGACGTCTGGGAGATGTCGTTGGCATTCGGTCGTTGCAGATTCGGCATGGGATCACAGCTCCTCTTGATAGAATGGCGCGGCGCCGAGCGAACATCGGCGCCCAGAAACATGTGAGACCTTGGGCTCAGACCACGCCATCGGGGGAGGGCCACGGACGATGTGGCGGGGATACGCTCTGCCTGATCGGGCCTCTTCCCGGCCAGCGCAGGCCCAGCCGGCGTTCGGGCTCAGCACAGCTCTGGCTGGCTGCACAGGCCGGCGTGCAGAGTGCACAGGTCTGCGTGCAACATGTACGCCCCTTTGTGCAACATGCACAAACAAGGGCCTGATCTGCTCTCCAGTATGACACAAGGCGGCGAGAGGACAATCCTCCAAACGGAGGATTCGCTTTCCCCCGAACGGAGGATACGGACGCGGTGCTAGCCTGTTCGAGGAGTAGCGGTGGTAGGCTCGCTGCCCGGTCCAGGGGGGACCGATCCGGGAGGAAGGCGTCAGATCAGGCGCGCGCGCAGCGCATGGACAGCGGCCTGGGTACGGTCGGAGACGCCCAGCTTTTGCAGGATATTCTGGACGTGGGTCTTGACAGTGGTGGGGCTAATGAAGAGCTGCTCACCGATCTGCTGATTGGTGAGCCCCTCGGCCACCAGGCGCAGCACCTCGATCTCGCGCTCGGTGAGGGCTGTGGCCTGTTCGGAGGGGTCCGGCTCAGGCACCGGCGGTTGGAGCGAGGCGCCGGCAGGGGCCCCAGGCGCAGTAGCGCGCAGGCGGCGCAGCAACTGCGGCAGAAGCAACGGGTCGATGATGGCGCCGCCTTCGGCCGTGACGCGCACGGCGCGGATGAGCTCGTCTCTGCTGGCATCCTTCAAGATATAGCCCGCGGCCCCCATCGTGACGGCGCGCTCCAAATAGTTGGGATCGTCATACAGCGTGACCATGATCACGCTAGCGCGGGGCACCTCTTGCTTCAGCTGGCCCAAGGCCGTGAGGCCATCCATGCTGGGCATGCGGATATCGAGCAGGATGATGTCGGGCCGCAGTGCACTGGCCTTGGATAGCGCCTCGAGGCCGGTCTCTGCCTCGCCTACGACGCTGATGTCTGGCTCGAGGCTGAGCATGGAGCGCATCCCCTCGCGCACAATCGCCTGGTCGTCAACCAGCAGAATCCTAATCATCGCGCAGGCTCTCCGTGCCGACCAGGAGATGCGCTCGAGGGATCGTGATGCCGATGCGCGTGCCCGCACCTGGCTGGCTGATGATCTCGCATTCGCCGCCCCACAGCCGGGCTCGCTCTCGGATGCCGATCAAGCCGATGTGTGTGCCCTGGGTGTCGAGTGCCATCCGGTCGCGCGTGGCCAGAGCCTCTTCAGGATCAAAGCCCACGCCCCAGTCCTGGACGCTCACCGTGATCTCCTCGGGCGTGGCACGCAGCGCGATCTCCAACCGATCCGTCATCGCGTATTTCCGCGCATTGGTGGAGGCCTCCTGGATGATGCGGAAGAGCGCGGCCTCGAGCGAGGAGGGCAGGTTGTCCCACCCCGGATCGACCTCCAGGGTCACCTCCCAAGGATGGTCGGCTTCGAGTTGGGCCACAAACAACCGCAGAGCGTGCAACAGCCCGAAATCGTCCAGGCCCGCCGGACGCAGTTCGCTGATCAAGCGCCTGGCCTCGTAGATGGCCTGTCGCAGCAGACGGACTCCTTGCTCCACCTCGGCCGTCTCATCGGCGGGGTCGCGCGTGCGCAGCGCTTGGGCCGTCTGTAGGTGCTGGAATGCGGCTACGATGAGCTGCACCAGTCCATCGTGCAGATCGTAGGCAAAGCGGCGGCTCTCCTGCTCCTCGCTTGTGATGACCTGATCGATAAAGGTGCGCAGCTGCTCGCGCTGCAGATCGGTCTCGCGGTAGAGATGGGCATTATCCAGCGCGATGCTGGCCTCAGAGGCTAGATAGCGAAGCAGCATACGCGCCTCATCGGCGTGCAAGCGCTCATCGGCCGCATAAAGCTCCAGCACCGCCACGCACTGGCCGCGCGACATGAGGGGCGCCAGAGCAAGACTGCCAGAACACTCTTGCGATGGTCCCTCAAGCAGCATGTGCGCTGGCCAGGTGTGCACCCCGCTCTGCTGGCTGACCTCTGCGCGTAGCGACGTCAGCCTCGGCTCCACATCCGCAAGCCAGGAGGGAAATCTGCCCTGACTCGCGAAGGCCATGCTCTTGGTGGAAGCGGGCGGGGTAACGAGCCGACAGCCAGGAATTTCAAAGAGATGCAGCGTCGCCTCCAGGATGGCCTGGCGCACTTGCTCCACCACGAGGCTCGATCCGATGGCCTGTCCGGCCTGGAAGAGGGCCAGCAGATGCTCGAGGTTGTTGCGTAGCGATTCATAGAGCCGGCTCTGTTCGGCCAGCTCAGCATTGAGCTGAGCCAGCTCACGGTTGCGATCTGTAAGCTCGGCGTTGCTGCGGTTGAGCGCGTCGCGAATCTCGGCCAGTTCGCGGTTCTTGTCAGCGAGCGCCGCAGTATAGTCGTCCTGAGGCGCGCCGTTAAGCGGCCAGATCTCCATGCACACGGCGTTCTCCGCGACGGCCACCAGGTGGGGACGGAACATGTCCTCCGAGTAGCGGCCCCAGACCTTCACTGGCTTGATCATCAGGCTACGGACTTCGGGAGCGGGCGCAGATGCACTCACCTCCTCCTGGTGGCGGGAGACCTGGACAAAGATCTGGGTGCAGTCTTTGATGGCAGCCACGGTGGATGGCTTGTAGACCCCTCGAGGCACGCCCCAGTAGGCGACGGTGCTCATATCGAACAGGAAGGGGCAGATCGAGAGAAAGAAATCCCTGACGGCCGTCTCATGGCCCAGGTGCTGCTGCAGATCGGCCAAGGGGTCAAAGACATAGTAGATCTCGGGGCCCAGCGCCTGCGCGGCGTGCCGAAACGCCTGGGCGGGATCGGGCCCTATCATCTCTGTCATGTCGATGCGGTGCAGGTTGGCACCGCCTTCCATCACGGTGTCCAGAGCCCCCGAAGTGCGCCCATAGACCACTCCAATACCAGCCTCCCGAGCATGGCAAAGCATGGTCGCCACGAACGGCTCATAGTCGCCGGGATGATCGGTGTAGAACACCACGTTATCGCCGGGGCGAAGCTCCTCAAGCAGTGCATCGAGAGCCGGCGATCCGGTAGAGAAGACGGCGTTTGTGCTCATGATATCCATGGCCCTCGGGTCATCGAGCCGCGACGAGAGCCCAGATCCCCCGCCGCGAGCGTGTTGATGCGGTGTGACTATTCCGAAACATTATACCTTGGCGCATGGGAATCCCAAAAGACGGAGCCGCGCGCGCAAAGGCTCCGGGCGCAATGGTTGTGCATTCCCCGTGGCTCGGGGCCTCGGGCTCGAGGGAATTGACCCGCCCCAATCCGGATGGTATAATGGCGCCATATTTGACACCGCCTGGACATCCCGTGAAAAACCGCCTCCTCACCATCCTGAAGCTCGTCATTAGCGCAGGCCTGCTCCTGCTCTTGTTCCGCCTATTCGACGTACGGCAGTCCTGGCTGGCGCTCAAAGCCATGAAGCCGGGCTATCTGATTCTAGCCTTTGGCCTTTTCCAGTTGACGCTTCTGATTCGATCATTTCGCTGGCGCTTTCTTTTGGATGCTCTCGACGTGCATGTACCTATCATTCGCCTAACCTATCTCTATTATGTTGGCGTGTTTTTTAACACGTTTCTGCCCTCGGGTTTCGGCGGCGATGCCGTGAAGATGTACGAGCTTGCGCACTATAGCGAACGCGGCGCGGCATCGATCAGCACCGTGCTGGTAGATCGGTTGGCCGGCCTCGTGATGCTTTTTGTGATGGGGCTTGTGGCCTGGCCCTGGGCGCGGCGGTCCCTGCCGAGCAGGGAGGCGCTCCTGATTCTGGCTGTGTCGCTGGTGGGGTTGCTGGGCAGCGGCCTGCTCTTCTGGCGCGCCTTGGCGCTTCGGCTCCTCAAGCTGCTTCCCGGTCGCCTGGGAGCCAAGGCGCTGCAGCTGTATGCGGCCGTGCATGCGTGCGGCACTCGCGCCTTGTGGAAGGCCCTGGGGGTCTCGATCATCTTTAATGCGGTCCTCTTTCTGATGAACTATGTGGTGGCGCTGGCGCTCAATGTGCGCCTGCCATTTGTGTATTTCATCGCGGTCATGCCGATACTGTCTCTATCGATGCTCATCCCCTCTGTGGGTGCGCTGGGCACGCGCGAGGGCGCCTATGTCTTGCTTTTTGGTCCCGCGGGTGTATCCGAGCCGGTGGCCATCGCGATGTCGCTCGCGTTCTATGTGATCAACGTCGCGACGGGCCTGGTTGGGGTGCTGTGGTACGGGGCGGTGACGCTGAGGGAACTGCGCGGCACGAGTGTCGCTCGACCGGAGTAGGAGGGGCCAGTGGATCTCTCGATCGTGGTGCCGGTGTATAACGAAGAGGAGAACATCCCCTATCTCTACGATCAACTCACCCAGGTGCTGGAGCCGCTGGGCCTCGAGTATGAGATCATCTGTGCGGATGATGGTAGCCGCGACGACTCATTCGCGCTCCTCAAAGCCTTGGCTGAACGAGACAGCCGGGTCAAAGTGATCCGCTTTCGGCGGAATTTTGGGCAGACGGCCGGCTTTAGCGCCGGGTTCGATTACGCGTCCGGCGACATCGTCGTGACGATCGACGCCGACCTCCAGAATGACCCGGCAGGGATCCCGGCGTTGCTGGCCAAGATGGCCGAGGGCTATGATGTGGTTAGCGGCTGGCGCAAGGAGCGCCAGGACAGCTTGGTGCGGAAGCTGCCCTCCAAGATCGCCAACTGGCTGATCTCTCGCACAACGGGTGTGCAGGTTCACGACCGGGGCTGCTCGTTGCGTGCTCACCGGCGAGAGATCGTCAAGGAGATGCACCTGTATGGCGACCTGCATCGCTTCATCCCGGACATCGCGGCCTGGGTGGGCGCATCGATGGCCGAGATCCCCGTCAATCATCGCCCGCGGCGTTTCGGCAAGTCCAAGTACGGGCTTGGGCGCACGTTCCGCGTCATTCTCGATCTCATCGCGGTCAAGTTCATGCAAAGCTACTCCACCAGTCCGATGCGTATCTTTGGCAAGTGGGGCGTGGTCATGGGGGCACTGGGCTTCTTGCTCGGGCTCTGGTTGACCGTCGAGAAGCTTGCCCTGGGGCACTCGATTGGCGGGCGCCCGGCGCTCACGCTGGCCATCCTGCTCATGCTGATGGGTGTGCAGTTGATCTCCATCGGGCTGTTGGGCGAGATGATCGTGCGCACCTACTATGAGGGCCAGGAGAAGCCGATCTACACCGTGCGTGAGATCGTGGACCTGAGCCGCAACGGGCCGGATACGCGCAGCGGCGAGGCGTGATCTCGGCCATGTTGGGCACAGCCCTGTCGCGGAGGGCCTTTCGGCTGGTTTCGTGCGGCGTCCTGGCGCTCCTTAATGGACTCATCCTGCTGACGCCGTGGCCCTCTGTTCGGGCGTGCGCGGCCCTGTTGCTTGCGGGCGGCGCGCCAGCGGCGTTCACCTGGATTCTGGTGGGCGAGAACCGCGGTCGAGGGTCGGGTCTGGAAGCGCTTCTGCTGATTGGCGGGCTTGCGCTCGCATATCTGCTGCTCGGTGGCCTGCTGCTCCACTATCTGCCCGGATCGCTCTCTCGGTCGCTCGTCCTGTTGAGCTACAGCGTCCTGAGCCTGGGGCTAATGGGCTTGCTGCGTGCTCATGGGGGGCCAGGGCCGCTTCGCCTTCGGCTACGGCTGAGTCGCCGCTGGGCGGCACTGGTCGCCGTTCTGATCCTTGCCACATTGCTGCGCTTTGTGCACCTGGGCTACTCAGAGTTCCAGGGCGATGAGGTAGCCGTGCTGCACCGGGCCGCGGCCGCCATAGCAGGGCGGGAGGACGCGCTCTTCTTGCACAAGAAGGGGCCGGCCGAGATCCTGCTGGCCATGGTGCCTTACGCGGCGAGCCAGCGCGTGAGCGAGTTGGCGGCTCGGCTGCCCTATGCGCTGGCGAGCGTCGCGACGGTGTTGGGGGCCTACTGCATCGCCCGCCGGGCGTTGAGCGAGCGGGCGGCGCTGTGGGGCGCGCTCTTGCTGGCGCTTAACGGCTTCTGCATCGCTTTCGGGCGCATCGTTCAGTATCAGAGCTTGGTGTTGCTTCTGAGCGTTCTGTGCCTGCTCGCGGCCCAGCGCTTTCAGCGCGAGGGACGCAGCGTGGATCTCTGGCTCTGTGCCCTCTTTGGTGCACTCGGGCTTTGGTGCCATAGCGATGCCGCCTACGTGTTGCCCGCCGCGTTTCTGCTCATCGCGAGTCGACTCTGGGCGCGGCCATACTCGGTACGCGTGATCGCCGCCCGACTGAGCGGCCCAGTTGTTCTCGGCCTGGCTCTGTTGGCGCTCTTTTTCGTCCCCTATGCCAGGCATCCCTTCTTCGCCACGACGCGCGTCTATCTGGCCTCTCGCTGGGGCAGTGCGCCGCCTTACGCCAACTGGGAGCAGTTGCTCAACTTGGGCAGCGTCTATAATGCCTCTTACTATCTGCTTTTCATGGCGGGTGGGTTGGTCGTATGGGCTGTGTGGCGCTTGCGCGGCCTGGTGCGCCCCGCCATGTTGGCCCCGCTGGTGGCGGCTGGGCTGCTCCTGCAGTCGTGGATTCATCCTTCCGCGTGGCAGGCCGGCGGGCGCTCCTATGTGGGGCTGCTCTATCTGGCCATCCTGATCGCGCTCTTGCTGCTGCCTCGCGAGGCGCTTGGCTGGCGAGCGCTGCTGCTCTGGTTCTCGGTTCCTTTCTGGCTCTATCTCTTCTGGGTGGAGGATCCCCGCACGCACCTCTATATCCTGTTCCCGGGGGCGTCTCTGCTCTTGGGCGAGGGGCTGGCCGCTCTGCAGGGCCGGTCATGGGCGAGGCGCTGGGTGTTCCTCCTGCCGGTGGGCGGCGTCTTGGCGCTCTCTCTGGTGTATGTCTGGATGGCGTTTGTGAGCCATTCTCCCGAGTATAAGCGCAACTATCCTGAGACGCGCCAGCCGCTCTTCTGGGTGCCCTATGGCGATGCCATGCCCACCAAGGGGCTCTTTGGCTTCCCCTATCGGGCGGGCTGGAAGGCGGTGGGCTCGCTGTATGCTGCGGGGCTGCTCCAGGGCGACTATGCCAGCAATGAAGAGTCGCACATCACAGAGTGGTATCTGCGCGGCGCGCCCGAGTGCGCCTGCAATCCCGAGTATTACTTTATCGCCGAGAACGTCCAGGATGTGCAGCCGACGCCTTTCGAGGCCATCGCCCGCGAATACGAGTTGATCGGCCAGGTCATGGTGGGGGGAGAACCCCGACTACGCCTCTACGAACGCGCCCCGGCCAGGCTCTCCCTCGGAGGCCTCGATTTGCGCTCTTTTGAGACGTCGTTCGATCGGACCGCGAGCGCCCCGCGCGATCCGATGGCACTTTTCCCTGGCGACCCTCTACGAGAGATGGACGAGCCGCTGCAATGTCGTCTCGGCGAGGCCATCGAGTTGACGGGCTATTCGGTGGATCGACGCACCGCGCGCCCCGGTGAAGCGCTCACCGTCACGCTTTTCTGGCGCGCCCTGGCTACGCCCGCCGGGCCCTACATCGCCTTTGTGCACGTGGAGGATCCCGGGGTTGTCTGGGCGGGCAAGGACTGTGCCCCCGGCTGCGGCGCGCATCCCACCCCCGAGTGGCAGGCTGGCGAGGTCTATCGGGATAGCCACACGCTTCTGCTGGTCGAGGATACCCCGCCAGGTGAACATGCGCTGATGGTGGGAATGTACCATCGTGAGTCGAGGCAGCGTCTGCCCATCGTAGGCCCCTGCCGTGCACTTGGCGGCGATGCCATCAGCCTGGGCGCGATTCAGGTTCTGCCGCGATGAGGATGTCCACGCTGCGCTCTGCGATTGGGCGCCACCTGCGGATCCATAACCGGATCTGGGACGTGGTCCTGGCGTTGCTGCTCTTCGGCCTTTCGGCGGGGCTGCGCCTACCACGTCTGGACGCGTTCGTGACGGCCGATGAGCTCAAGTGGGTCTGCCGCAGCACCAACTTTTACCGCGGGCTGGCAGCTGGCGATCTGGAGCTGACGCGCCAGACCGGCCATCCTGGCGTCATCACCATGTGGCTTGGCATCCCAGCTATGGGCATTGACCCGCGCAGCGAAGCCCTCGACCCGTGCGGTCAGCCCAACTACACGGCCATGGTCCAGGCCTCGTCGCCCGAGTTGCCGCGATTTCTGGGGCCGCTGCTCTTTGCGGCCAGGCGCAGCATCGCGCTGGCGACCTCGGCTTGTGTGGGCATCGCCTTCCTGTTGCTGGCGCGGCTGCTCGGACGGCGCGTGGCCCTCCTCGCCACGCTCCTGCTGGCTCTGGATCCGTTCTTCCTCGCTCACGGGCGGCTGCTGCATCTGGATGCCATGACCGCCAGCCTGCTCTACCTGTCCGTGCTGGCCTTGGCGCTCGCCCTGCGCGAGGATCGGCCGCTTCAGTGGGCGGCTGCAGGCATACTGGGCGCGCTGGCGGCCTTGAACAAATCGCCGGGCCTGTTCATCGGCCCCTTTGCGGCGGCAGCCTTGCTCGTGCAGACCCTGAATGCCCGACGAGGACTGCGCTGGATGGTCTCTCGGGGGCTGCTGTGGCTGGGGCCATTTGTTGCCAGTTATGTGCTCTTCTGGCCCGCGATGTGGGTCGCGCCTGTGGAGACCTTCAGGCTGGTGCTCGAGACAGCCCTTGCCTATGCCGGCAATCCGCACACCAACCAGAACTTTTTCGTCGGGGCCCCTTGTCTTGATCCAGGGCCGCTCTTCTACCCAGTGGCGTTGGCCTTCCGGCTCACGCCCTGGAGCCTGCTCGGGTTTGTGGCCGCTCTGCCGTTCCTCGGCAGCAAGGCGCGAGGCCGCGAGGTGATGTGGACTTTGGGGGCCTTTGCCCTGGGATTCGGTGCCCTAATGACGCTTGGCCAGAAGAAATTCGACCGCTATCTGTTGCCCGTGTTTCCCGTCGTCCAGACTTTCGCTGCCATCGGGCTCGTCGGCGTGAGCGATCTGATCCTGGGCCGCTGGGGGCAGGGGCTGCGCAGGGCATGGCTGCGCCGGTTGCTCCCTGTGGCGCTCGTGCTCGGGCTCGGCGTCACCGTGGTTGTGCATGCTCCGTACTACCTTACCTACTATAATCCGTTGCTGGGCGGCGCACGCGCGGCCACACGGACGATTCTGGTTGGGTGGGGCGAGGGTCTCGACGTGGCCGCCCGCTATCTGAATGCGCTGCCGGGCAGTGGCTCTGCGAGAGCCGCCGTGCGCTCTCAGACCGATTTCGCGCCCTTTTTCCGGGGCGAGACCGTGGACGAGAGCTACTATGATCCCGCCACGATCGACTATGTGGTGATCTATCTGAACGAGGTGCAGCGTCAGCTCGATCCCGAGCTGCATGCGCGCTACTTCGGCGTGCACGAGCCCCTCCATGTGGTGCGCTTGAAGGGGATCGAGTACGCTTGGGTCTATGAGAACGCCACCCACGAGCCACCCATGGAATATGTGGAGGGTCATGCCGATCCAGAGACCGATGCCATCGTGGTGAGCCGCTTTGGCCGCTTCCAGCGCTTCTATGACGGACCGCTGCGCGTGCACACCATCGATCCAGCATGGGAGCGTGAGCGCCTCTTGGCGGCCTTGGAGACGGCCGCCAGAGGCGCAGAGCGCATCTGGTATGTGCGCTATGCGGAGCGGAATCCAAGTGCGTTGCTGGACTGGATTGACTACCAATGGCAGACGCGGGCGTTTAGCCTGGGTCGCCAGGAGTTTGTGGATCTGGATCTCTTTCTCTATCGCACGGCCGATGGGCTCAGCTTTATCGACACAGAAACCACAGCGCTCGACGCGGATCTCCAGTTCGGCGATGCGCTCGTGCTTGAGCGCTGCATCCTGAACGGCCCGTCGGCGCAGTGGCGACGGG
>JAFGLK010000330.1 GCA_016928125.1 Anaerolineae bacterium | reverse complement strand
GCGCACACTGGCCAGGCTGGGTTGATCTTCTGGCGACGGCCAGGCTTGTCCGTGGTGGCGGAAGAGAGAGCCCGGGTTTCGCGGCCAGTTCCGCGAGACGATGCGTGCGCAGGCCGCGCTGCGCGGCCTCGACCCAGACTTGGCCTGCAATTGCTATACCATGCGCCTCGAACTCGTCTGCCCCTCGCCCTCAGGGTTTTGCTCCTGCTCGTGCGCGTGGTTCCTTGACACGCGATCTTCTCATGCGATAATAGAGCCAGCGCGTGAGAGGGAGCGGCGTCATGCTTCAGGTCGCCTGCCCAACCGATCGCCCCAGCCTTGCGCCTCTCTTGGATGCCTTGCCCTACAGCGTGCCTGCTTACGCCATCTTGGCGGGCACGTGCGGTGGGCGTGTCTGGATTGACACGAGAGAGCGGCCTCACCTCGCCCTGGCCTGGGACGGGCGCCACAACGTGTACTTGGCCCGCCGGCCTGACGACAGCCGCCGATCCCTGGGCGTTGCGCTCTACGAGGCGATCGAACAAGTGCTGGAGCACCAGATATTTGCCTTTGGGCTCACGACCGGATCATGGGGTTATGTGGTCCAATACGGACCAATCCATCTCTGCGAGCCGATTGTGCGCGCGCTGCTGCACGGGCGCGAGGCCCTTCCCGACCTGCGCCGGGTCTACCAGCTGCCGGAGGATCAGCAAGCCGAGGAGCGGGCACCAGGCGATGGAACGCCTTCCCCAACAGAGGGCGCCATCCTGCCTGTGGGCGAGGCCCTTTTGGGACGCACCGACCTTGAGCATCACGAGTGTGTCACCGCGTGGATTGCCGAGAACTGGATGGACGAGGAGACCTACCGCGAACAAGGGTTCGGCCTGGGCTGGGTGCAGGGGGCCCGCATCGTGAGTTGGTGCATGGCTGAGTATGTGGCCCAGGGACCGGGAGGGGTGTGCAGAGCCGGCATTGGGATCGAGACGCTGCCCGAAGCGCGCAACCGGGGCTATGCCACACATCTGGCGCGTGCCTTTGTGGCCGAGTGTGAGGCTCGGGAGATCGTGCCCCATTGGGATTGCTGGAATGACAACCTGGCCTCCATCGCCGTAGCTGAGAAGGCTGGCTTTCGGCTACGGCGCACGTATCCGGTGCGCTTTGGATGGTTCAACATGTTGGATACGGCGGCTGTGCATCTGCGCTTGGCGCTGGAACGGCAGGATGTGGTGGCCTGTCGCGGCTGGCTGCGCCGTGTACTGGCGCGGGCGGATACACCCGCTGCGCAGACGGCCCGTCTCTGGCCCAACTCGGAGCTGTTGCGCCGCCTTTATGATGAGCCCGAGTTAGCCGCTATGCTGAGCGATGCCTGAGTCGTGTGTGCGTTTCGATGGCCATGCCGAGGCCTGACATTCACGGAGGGGAGAGTGAGAGATGACTGGTCAAGCGCCTTTGTATCGCGACCCGGATCAACCGATCGACGATCGCGTGGCCGATCTAGTCAGCAGGATGACGCTGGAGGAAAAGGCCAACCAGTTGGTGAACGATGCACCGGCCATCGAAAGGCTGGGGGTGCCGGCCTACAACTACTGGAATGAGGCGCTACATGGCGTGGCCCGAGCTGGAAAAGCGACCGTTTTTCCCCAGGCTATTGCCATGGCGGCCACGTGGGACACCGCGTTGATGTTCCGTGTGGCCACGGCCATCAGCGATGAAGGCCGGGCCAAGCACCATGCGGCCCAGCGCTTTGGCGCGCCTACCGCGTACACGGGATTGACCTTCTGGTCGCCCAACATCAACATCTTTCGTGATCCTCGCTGGGGAAGAGGCCACGAGACCTATGGCGAGGATCCCTATCTGACGGGACGACTGGCCGTCGCCTTTATCAAGGGGTTGCAGGGCGACGATCCCATCTATCTCAAAGCCGCGGCCTGCGCCAAGCACTATGCCGTGCACAGTGGGCCGGAGGCCGTGCGGTTCGCGTTCGATGCCGTCGTGAGCGCCAAGGATCTGCGCGAGACCTATCTGCCAGCCTTTCAGGCCGCCGTCCAAGAGGCGCGGGTCGAGATTGTGATGGGCGCCTACAACCTCCTTTACGGGGTGCCCTGCTGCGCCAGCAAGCTGCTCCTGCAGGATATCTTGCGGGATGAGTGGGGCTTTAATGGGCACGTGGTCTCCGACTGCGGGGCGATCCATCTGTTCCACACATCCTATGGCTATTCCGCCAGCCTTGAGGAGGCCGCCGCTGTGGCGGTGAAGGCCGGATGCGATCTGAACTGCGGCCAGACCTACGCGCTGCTGGGCCAAGCCGTCGAGCAGGGGCTCATCAGCGAGGAGGAGATCGACCGGGCGCTCCACCGCGCCCTCCGCACGCGTTTTCGGCTGGGCCTTTTTGACCCGCCAGTGCGTGTGCCCTATGCCAGCATCCCGACCTCGGTGGTCGATAGCCCTGAGCATCGCGGCCTGGCGCGCGAGGCGGCCCAGAAATGCATCGTGCTGCTCAAGAACAACGGGGTGCTGCCTCTGGACAAGGACAAGATCAAGTCGCTGATGATCCTCGGCCCCACCGCGCATCGCACCGATGTGCTGCTGGGGAACTACTATGGGCTCAACCCACGGCTGGTGACGGCGGTGGAGGGCATCATCGGCGCCGTGGGCCCCGAGACCAAGGTGCACTTTGTGAGTGGATGTCCGCTGGTGGGCCGCGATCGCCCCGGCGATGCGGTGGCCAACGCCTATGCACGGGTCCACGATGTGAATATCGTGGTGATGGGCCTGGCCCCCGAACTCGAGGGCGAGGCGGGTGACGCCAACACCACAGGCAGCCCGGACCGGGCCGATATTGGGCTGCCGCCAGGCCAGGAGGATTTCCTGCGCGGCGTGCATGCCGCGGGCAAGCCGGTCATCCTGGTCCTCACCGGCGGGAGCGCGCTGGCGGTCAACTGGGCCCACGAGCACGTCGACGCGATCCTCTGGATCGGATATCCCGGCGAGGAGGGGGGCAACGCGCTGGCCGATGTGCTCTTTGGTCACACGAGCCCGGCCGGTCGCCTGCCCGTGACATTCTACACATCGAGCGATGACTTGCCGCCCTTTGAGGACTATGCCCTGGCAGGGCGCACCTACCGCTACTTTCGCGGCGAGCCGCTCTATCCCTTTGGTTTTGGCCTGAGCTACACGCGCTTTGAATACAGCGCTTTGCGCCTGCACACGGAGCGGGTCGCGTCTGGAGAGCCTCTAGACGTGTCGGTGATCGTGCGCAATGTGGGCGCCGTGGCTTCGGATGAGGTCATCCAACTCTACCTCCGTCGCCTTGGGGCTTCCGAGCCCACGCCTATCAGCCAGCTGTGTGGGTTCCAGCGCGTGCACCTGCAGGCCAACGAGAGCCGGCAGCTCACCTTCACCCTCGCGCCTGAGATGATGCTCATCGTCCAGGCGGACGGCACCAAGGCCTTTGAGCCGGGCCGCTTTGAGCTGGTGGTGGGCGGCTGCTCACCGGGTGCTCGCGGCCTGGCGCTGGGCGCGCCCAAACCGGCGGCCGCGCAGTTTGAGCTCACCTAGACGCAAATCCATGCGGCGCTTGCCCGCCAGCGGGGCAAGCGCCTGTGGATCCCGCCCTGGGGTTCTGGCCATCCTGTGAGGACAGACGATTTGGAGGAGAGGCCGCAATGAACGCTCAACACATCATGTTCACCAAGCCCCACGTGGTCGAGTTGGTGGACTTTGAGTTTGATATGTCCGCTCTGGCCCCCAACGAGGTGGCGATCCAGAATCATTACAGCCTGATCAGTCCGGGCACCGAGTTGGCCTGCCTGAGCGGCATCGAATCGTGGGCGCCGCTGCCCTTTGTGCCAGGCTATGCCTCGTGCGGCGAGGTGATCGCAGTGGGCGAGGCGGTGACCCATGTGCGGTCGGGCGAGATGGTGCTTTGCTATGGCAAGCACGCCAGCCATGTGATCGTCAACCGCCTGGTGATGCCCTTGCCGCCCGGGATCGAGGCGCAACGCGCGCCCTTTGCACGCATGGCCGCCGTGTCCATCACGGCCCTGCGGGTGGGCCAGCCCGAGCTGGGCGATTTCGCCGCCGTGACAGGCCTGGGCCTGGTGGGCAATCTATGTGGGCAGCTCTTGGGCCTGGCAGGTTGTGAGGTGATCGGCCTCGATATCGAGCCAGCCCGACTCGAACTGGCTGCGGATTGCGGCATCCCGCATCTGATCAACTCGGCCAGCGAGGATCCGGCGGCGGCCGTCGAGCGCATCACAGCAGGGCGTAAATGCGAGCTGGTCGTCGAGGCGACGGGCCTCTCGCCCGTCGCCGAGTGGGCCGTGGATCTGGCCGGCACACTCGGCCAGGTGGTGCTGCTCGGCTCACCCAGAGACGCCTATGAGACCGACCTCACCCCGCTGCTGCGCAAGATCCATCTGTGGAACAGCGGCTGCATCACCCTCAAAGGCGCCCACGAGTGGCGCTATCCTGCCGCGCGCGATGCGCACGGCGCCGCCAGACACTCGATCGAGCGCAACCTGGAGATCCTGCTCCGGCTTCTGGCCCAGGAGAGGCTGCTGGTGGACCCGCTCGTCACCCATGTGTTGCCCCCAGCCGATTGCGCCCAGGCCTATGCGGGGCTGCGCGACGAGCCGGACCGGTACGTGGGTGTGCTCTTTGGCTGGACGGAGGGATAGCTGCCCCTAGTGCTCTGTGCTGGGGGCGACGCGATACCAATATGGGTATGCCTCGACAAAACCGAGCGCACCGTAAACATGCTGCGCGGCGGCGTTCTCGGCCGTCACCTGAAGATAGGCGTGATGGACGCCGCGGGCCTTGGCCCAAGCCAGCATGGCATTGAGCAGTCGTCGGCCGTGGCCCTGATTGCGCAGGGCAGGGTCCACGACTAGGTCGTAGAGGCCAAAATAACCGTCTTCGAGCACACCCAACCCGCATCCCACGAGGCGGCCGCGGTCATCGGGCAGGGATGCCAGCAAACAGGGGCTCGCGATGCGCTCGATCAGGCGTCGATGGCTCTCAACCTGCACTGAGCGCCTCCCATCGAGCGCATGGAACCTCTCGATCCAGCTCTCGCGTGCGATCGGCGGCAGCACGGATCGCTCATCTCCAGATTGCCATTGATCGAGATCGAGAGACATCACCAGACTGGGATCAAGCAGTGTGTAACCCTGGCTTGCCAAGACCCCATCAAGATGGCTCGGGCGCGAATAGGGTGTGAGGCGAAAGATCGGACGTAGGCCGCGCTTGCGATAGAGGGCCTCGCAGTGGGCGATCCGGCGGTCGAGATCCCCTGAGGAGCCAGCCAGCGCAGTGACCGAGTTGGCGCGTTTGGTGTAGCCATCTCCCAAACGCACGATCCAGCCCTCATAGTCGATCTGCTGGAGCGCTGGCCAGCTCTTGAACGAGGCCGACTCCAGCGCCAGGTAATGCGCAGGACAATCTGTCGGCTGGCTGAAGGATACGCTCAAGCCCGCCACGGCGCGATGGCCTCATCCCAGTGGCGGGTGCACCCTGAGTGGCCGGTGCAGAGCAGCTTCACGCCCTCAAGGGAGGCCAGCTTGCGAATGGAGGCCTCCTCCCTCGGCGTATCCATGTTCATGAAGCGCAGGAAGGGGGCCACCTGGCCCCTGCGCAGCGAGAGGGTATCCCCCACAAAGAGCGCCTGCTCATCCACCAGATAGCTCATCGAGCCGATCGTGTGCCCCGGCGTGGCGATGGCCTGAACGCGAATGCCTGCCACTTCGACCACCTGCCCATCTTCCAGAGGCGTGAAGGGATACTCCAGTTCAGGATTATAGATGCGCCCCAGGAAGCGTGGCTGACCCCGTGACACAAGCGGCCCTTCTTCGGCCGACAGATAGAGCGCTGCCTGTGAAAAGAGGGCCAGCCCGCCGACATGGTCATAATCCCCATGGGTCAGAAGCATCGCTGCGACGTCTTCCAGAGCTAGCGGCAGTCTGGCCCACGCTTTGCGCACGTGTGCCGCGGACTTGCCCGCATCTATGGCGATAAGCGCCCCGTCGGCCACGTAGACGTACATGTTCACATCGCCGTTCCGGACCGCATAGACCCGCTCATCCACCCGGCCTGTGGGCGCCGGATGAAAGGGCCAGTCCCACGGCTTCCACCTGGGCATACACGCCTCCTCGCAAGGGGCCGATCTGGAGCATAATCGAACGGGCACGATCCCAAAACAAAAAAAGAGCAGAACCCCAAGTGACCTTTGAGATCCTTCTCGTGATGGCACTTGATTCGTTTTTAGGGAGTTTCTTCTCCCAAAGCTCACCGATTCGCTTGACTTGTCCGAGGTCCGATCAAGCTTTGCTTGTTGGCTTCCCCAGCCGCGGCTTGCGCCTTGACCTTTCGACCAACTCACGGTTCCTCAGGATCGCTCCCGATTCCCCGCCTACCAGATACCTTCCTCACATCTCTTGGTTCACGCCGCCTGACCTTTCGATCAGACTTTGCTTGATGACTTCCCGGCGTTGGTTTGACCCTTGGCCTTTCGGTCATCTCACGATCCTCTGAAGCTTGCGCCCCAGATTCTCGCTTACCAAGACACAGATCTGAGGAGCTCTGATTCGCTCTACCTGACCTTCTGCCGAACCCAAGCTTCGCTGTCTGGGCTTCTGGCTTGAGGTTTCCCCGCTGCCTTCCGTCCCAGCTTACGGACCTGCAATTCTTAAAGCCTTGCTTGCCCGTCTTACCAAGAGCACTCTCTCGAGCTTGCCTGATCCACTTTGCCCGATCTCTCGATCGAGCTCTGCTGGCAGACGTCCCGATTCCGGTCTTACCCTTCCTCTTTCTGTCTGCTTACGGTCTGCCTTCACTTGCGTTCCAGCAAGCCGCTTACCAGGGTCTCCGGAGAAGCCTTCTCGATAAGCTCAGCTTGATCTTCGTCTCGATCAAGTCTTGCTCGCTGACATCCCGGCTTGCGCCTTTCGGCCAGCTTACGGTTCAGAGGAGATCTCTCTCTTCATCCCCGCTTATCCATGTGAGCTCTCCCAAGGCTTTTCAGTTCCTGCCTCCCCAACACTTGCGCATTGAGGACTCATTCGCTGGCTTCCCCGACCTGGTTCCCCAAGCCTTTCGACCAGCTTACGGAAGAGTCGCCCCTTCCGCTTACCGAGCTGCCTTTCCTCAAGTACCCGATCTGGTTCTCATCAACCTCTCGGGGCCCTGCGTGATTATGATACCATACCTGCCCCGAAAAGTCAAGCGTGCGCCAAGCCCGGCATTGCACTCTGTGCTTCCATCATACAAGGAGTGGTGTCTGGGTGAGACAGGGCATACTACCAATTGTAGCGAAAATGAAAGGAGGAAATCGGCCAAAATGCCTAGAATTGCACGGCCCAAGTCCTTGCCCGAGTCGGTCTGTCTCAATCGCCCTCGCGCGCATGCCAGGCGCGGTAGAGCGCCAGCGATCCGGCCACAGCCACGTTGAGGGAGCTGATCCGTCCACGCATGGGAATCCGCAGCAAAAGGTCGCATTGCTTGAGCACCAGAGGTCTCATGCCGCTCCCCTCACTGCCTAGCACCAGGGCCAAGGGCATCCTCAGATCAGGCGCGCGGTAATCCTGAGCAGCAGCATGCTCCTCCAGCCCGACGACCCAGAGACCCTCCGCCTTGAGCTGATCCAGTGTGCGCGCCAGGTTCACCACTTGGGCCACCAACAGGTGCTCTACCGCGCCCGCCGAAGCTCGGCTCACGGCAGGGGTGATCCCGGCCGCGCGGCGAGACATCACCACCAGCCCATGCACGCCCACCGCTTCGGCCGTACGCACCAACGAGCCTACGTTCTGGGGATCCTGAATCGAGTCGAAGACGAGCAGGAAAGGCATCTCGTCACGGCTTTGTGCCAGGGCGAGCATGTCTGAGATCTGGGCGTAGGGGTAGGCAGAGACCTGGGCCAGCACGCCCTGATGCGTGAGGCCCTGACTCAGGCGGTCGAGTTCGCGCTGCGGCCGTCTCGCCACAGGCACCCCAGCGCCCTGACACAGGCGTAAGATAGCACCAATGGCGCCCGAGGATTGGGCGCCATCGGCGATGAGGACCTCAGCGAAACGGCGCCGACCCGCCAGAAGGGCCTCGCGCACAGAATTCCTTCCGGCCAGGAGCTCCGTGGATGCCATGTTCGATCTCAGGTGATGGTCCAGGTGGTGCCTTCAGGGCCATCCTTCAACTGCACACCTAGCTCCGCCAATCGCTTCCGGAGGGCATCGGCCAAGCCATATTGCTTCTGCTGGCGCAGACTGGCGCGCGTCTCGATCAGCAGCTCGATGAGTTCACTCGACATGCCGGCCCCCATCTGCTCCTGCTCGATGCCCTCCGGCAAGAGCCCGAGCGCGTCGCCCATGATGCGCCCGAAAGAGCCATCGATGGCCTCCAAGGAGCCTCGGGAGAGCGGCGCATCGCCATTGAGCAGGGTATTCACCTCGCGGGAAAGCTCAAAGAGCGCCGCGATGCCGCCCGGTGTGTTGAAATCATCGTTCATACTCGCTTCGAACTGCTGGCGCGCTTTTTCCAGCGCCTCAGTGACCAGAGAGACTGCCTCGCCTTCGGGGGCCGATGCGAGCCTTCGCCGGACGCTGCGAACCGTCTCGACCAGGCGACCATAGCCGGTAGCCGCGGCGTCGAGTGCTTCATCCGTCAGGTCCAAGGGGCCGCGATAGTGACTTTGCAGGATAAAGAAGCGAATCGCCATGGGATCCCAGCGCTCAAAGGCCCCCTCGAGGGTCACGAAATTGCCCAGCGACTTGTGCATCTCCTCGCCGCGGATCATGAGCATCCCGTTATGAATCCAATAGCGCGCGAACGGCTGCCCATAGGCGGCCTCCGACTGGGCCACCTCGCACTCGTGATGCGGGAACTTGTTCTCGACGCCGCCGCCATGGATATCGAACGGCTGCCCGAGATACTTGGTGGACATCACCGAGCACTCGATGTGCCAGCCTGGAAAGCCCTCGCCCCAGGGGCTGGGCCAGCGCATGATGTGCTCGGGCTCGGCCCGCTTCCAGAGCGCAAAGTCGGCTGGATCGCGCTTCTCCTCCAGCACCTCGACCCGAGTGCCCGCGCGCAGATCCTCGAGCCGGCGACCCGAAAGCTGGCCGTACTTGTCAAAGCTCGAGACCGAGAAATAGACCGAGCCGTTGATCTCGTAGGCATGGCCTTTGTCCAGCAACGCTTGGATCAGCCGGATCATCTCCGGCACATGGCCGGTGGCGCGCGGCGAGATGTCCGGCCGCAGGACGTTGAGGCGATCCATGTCACGAAAGTAGCGGCGGGTATAGATCTCAGCTAGCTCCATCGGATGCACGTGCTCTCGCGCCGCCCCCTTGAGCATGCGATCCTCTCCGCTATCCAACAGATGGCCGACATCGGTGATGTTCTGCACATAGAGCACCTGATAGCCCAGATAGCGCAGGTAGCGCACGATGGTGTCAAAGTTCACATAGGTCTTGCCGTGCCCCAGATGGGCGTCGTTATAGACGGTGGGGCCGCAGACGTACATGTGCACACGCCCCTCGCGCAGAGGGACGAAATCCTCTTTCTCGCGGGTCAACGAATTATAGATGCGGAGTGTCATCCTTTGCGCCTCCTCGAGATGGGTTTAGTTCAGCCGCACAACTCGATTTCGGGACCACGCCTCAGCAGCGTGTCCCCAAAGACAGGCGCAGTGGCAAGCAAACCAGCCCATAAAGTACATGCAAGCGCCCCTTCTGCCTCGCCCTCAGCGATCCCGCCCGTTGTCCAGTTGGCCGAAAATCATGCGGCCCGCCACGGTCTGCAGCACCCGCGTGACCGTGATCGGGACGGTGGCCTCCATATGGCGCCGTCCATCCTCGACCACCACCATCGTCCCGTCGTCCAGATAGCCGACGCCCTGGCCGTGCTCTTTGCCCTCCTGAATGATATGGATGTGAAGGCTCTCTCCGGGCAAGACCACCGGCTTGACCGCATTGGCCAATTCGTTGATGTTCAAGACCTGAACGCCCTGCAGCTCGGCCACACGGTTCAGGTTGTAGTCATTGGTGAGGATCGGACAATCGAGCTCTTGTGCCAGTTTCACAAGCTTGCCATCCACCTCGCGGATCTCCGGGGCATCGAGATCGGATATCTCGAGAGGGATGTGCTCATCCTTCTGCATTTTGTTCAGGATATCCAATCCCCGTCTGCCGCGATTGCGGCGCAGCACGTCCGCCGAATCGGCGATGTGCTGAAGCTCATCCAACACAAAGCGCGGCACGACCATCGTACCTCCGACAAAGCCGCTCCGGCGGATATCATCCACACGGCCATCGATGATCACGCTCGTGTCCAGCAGCACCAAGGCCCGTCTACGCAGCATGCCTTCGCGGTTGATCACCACGCCGAGGAAACCCAAGATGTCGCGCTCGCGCATCACCAAGATCATCGTTCCCAGGCTGCCCAAGGCGATCGCCGAGACCAAAGGCGTGATTTGGCCCCAAAGCCCCGGCAGCATCGACAGAGGTAGGGCCAACAGAGCCGCGATGGTGAGGCCGATAAAGAGCCCTACCATGCCCATCATTAGTCCGCGGACGCTGGCCTTGCATAATTTGCGCCTCAACGCCCGAAAAGGAACGACGGTGACATACGGCGCGCCTGCAAAGCCGATCAATGAGGCCACGAGTGCGATAACAAGAGGATAATAGCCTTTGCCAAGCGGGGTTGCAGGGATCCAGTTTTTCAGGAGCATCCCTATCTCCCAGCCGATCAGCGCGCCAATGCACATCACCAACAGCCGCCAGAGAATATGGATAGACAAAATGCTCCTCCCGTCCCATCTGATGAGGCAAATGTGCTCCCCTGAATCTGGCCTCTCGTGTTGTCTTGCCGCCCGTCCTCCCCTGACTTGCACCTCCTTTCTCTGCCCCAAGGGTTGAACCGCGCAACAAAAAAGGTGCGCAAGGACGCGCACATCAGCCCGTTCCTGCGCAAGGGAGCGCTAGCTGGCTGGCGTCTCCAACGCCGTGTTGATCGCTTCCGCCAGAGAACGGGCCATCAGGGTTTGAAGATGGGAGCCATCCAGCGACTGGGCTTTGCGCAACTGTGGCATCAAGCCGCGTTTGAAGCCCAGCTTGCTCGCCTCAACCAGCCTGCGGTCACTCTGACTCACGCTCCGCAGTTCGCCGGCCAAACCCACTTCGCCGAAAATGGCTAGGTCTTCCATCACCGGGCGATTATAATAGCTCGACGCAATCGCCACCGCAATCGCCAGATCCACAGCCGGCTCATGGACACGCAGGCCGCCCACGATGTTCACATAGATATCCTGGTCCGCCAGACGGAGGCCAACTCTCTTGCTCAAGACGGCGGTCAGCAGTAGCAGGCGGCTCATGTCTATGCCGTTGCCCATACGGTAGGGCCTCTCCTGGCTTCCTCTGCTCACCAGCGCCTGCACCTCGACCAGCAGCGGTCGGGTCCCTTCCATGGTGATGGCCACCGCGGAACCCGTGGCATGCTTGGGACGCTCCTCGAGGAATACCTGCGAGGGATTGGCCACCTCGACCAACCCCCGGTCGCTCATCTCAAAGACGCCCACTTCGTTTGTGGAACCAAAGCGATTCTTGACGCTGCGTAACAACCGATAAGCATGAAATCGCTCGCCCTCAAGGTAAAGCACGGTATCGACAATGTGCTCGAGGACGCGCGGTCCAGCAATGGCGCCCGTTTTGGTGACATGGCCGACCAAAAAGACAGGCACGCCTTGGGCTTTGGCTAACCGTAGCAAGGCCGTGGCACACTCGCGAACCTGGCTGACGCTCCCAGCCGATGAAGTGAGGGACTCTGTATAGACCGATTGCACCGAGTCCACGATGGCCAGACGGGGGTGCAACTCCTCGATGCGCGCCAGAATCTCTTCCAAACCGGTCTCGGCCAACACATAGACGTCGGGCTTGCCGATGCCAAGCCGCTCTGCGCGCAACTTGATCTGCTGCAGCGATTCCTCTCCTGAGACATACAACACGGGCGCTCCCGCATCGGCCATCAGGTCGGTGAGCTGCAGCAGCAGCGTGGACTTGCCGATGCCGGGGTCTCCCGCGACAAGCACCACGCTGCCAGGGACGATGCCGCCTCCCAGCACCCGGCTCAGTTCAGCCATGGGCACAGGCAAGCGATCTTCGGCCCTGGAGGAAATCTCCGCGAGCGAAAGCGCTTCACTCGCACCCGCCCTGATTGCGCGAACTCCTGGAGCATCCCCTGGGGTAGAGACCAAAGTCTCCACCATCGTGTTCCACTCGCCACATTCGGGACAGCGTCCCATCCATCTCGGTTGCGTGGCGCCGCAGTTCTCGCACACAAAGCGGGTGCGGGCTTTGGCCATGTTTACATTTGTTCCTCGGTCAGCAATGCCTCTGGCTCAGCGACCGTGAGCTCGATCTGATCGTCTTTGGCGTCGACCAG
>JAFGLK010000329.1 GCA_016928125.1 Anaerolineae bacterium | reverse complement strand
CCATACATGAAAAAGACCTCGTCCAGCAGGCCGGCGCACTCGAGGGCCTGGGCGCGCATGAGCATAAAAGCCCCCACCACTGAATCCACGTCCGCCTGCTGATCCTCATCCAGATAGGTGAGATTGTAGCGCGCAAAGCGACGGCTGGTAGGAAAGAGCTTGCTCAGACCGGCAAGGTGGTAGAAGGAGACGGCCGGTGTAGGAAAGCTACGCCGACAGGCTCTATCCAGACTCCCATCCGCGCGCACCAGCTTTGGGCCCAGCACGCCAACGTCGGGATTGGCATCCATGAAGGCCACCACCGCGCTCAAGGCGTCTGGCGGCAGCACCGTGTCTGGATTGAGCAAGAGCACATAGCGCGGAAGAGCCTCTGGCGGAGCATCGGCATCGAATCCCACTGCACGCAGACCGATGTTGTTGGCGTAAGCATAGCCGCCATTATGATCCGTGGGGATGAGCTTGACGTCAGGGAATTCGGTCCGCACCATCTCGGCGCTGCCATCTCGGGAGCAGTTGTCCACTACCACGACCTGCGTGCCCAGATCACCGCGGCCCGCACGCAAAGAGAGCAGGCATCGGCGCAGATCCTCGCGCGTGTTATAGTTGACGATCACGATCGCCAGATCCAGCATGGACGCACCCTCGCCCGCACCAGGGCTCCCTCTCTCAAGACGCAACGGCTCAGCCACAAGTTCCCTCGGGCCTCCATGCCTAAAGTTGACGTTTGGGCCAGGGCTCCTTGGGAGCATGCCTCCAACGCCAAGCTACGCCCACAGGATAGCCGACCATCTTGGCGACATCACCCGCCCAGCGGATGATGGGCACCCAGGCCACCGCCTCCAGCCGTTCCCGCCAAGGTCGACCGAGCAGATGAGGGCGCAGGCGCCGCCAAGGTCCGCGCATCATCGCGAGGGCGCCAGCCAAAACCGCCAGCCACCAAGCGGGATGATCCCAAAGGGCCAGCGCCAGCAAGGCAGGCCCTGCCACCAGATAGGTCCCATAGCGGATCAGATGGCGGTACCGCCAAAAGTCGGCCTTGCCGTCACCTCGGGCATAGCGATAGTACTGCCTGACAAAGGCCTTGAGGCTGGAACGGGGCCGAAAATGAACCATCGCCTCCGGGCTAAATGCGAAGCGATAGCCCGCATCGCGCAGGGCAAAGTCGAACAAGAGATCCTCGCAATAGTCCAACCACTCGGGATAGCCGCCCACCGCCTGCCAGGCCGCGCGACGAAAAGCGACCGACCGCGATGAGGGATGAAACGTCGCGGGGTCAATCTCCTCCACAGCGGGCAGTGTAATGGCACCCAAGGCGAGCTCAAACGAGGAACGAGGATCGGACACGAAAAAGCCACTTACCACGTCCGGCGGGTGATCGGCAGCAAACGGGGCCAGCAGATGCTCGAGCCAGTCGTCCGAGAGGCGCACGCCCGCGTCGGTCACGGCGATCAGCGGGCCCCGGGCCGCCGCAATCGCGATGTTGCGTCCGCGCGAGATGTTGCAGCCCGGCTCGCGCAAGAGCCTGATCGGCAGCGCCGAATCCTGGGCCAGCGATCTGAGTCGCTCCCAGGTGCCATCGCTGGAGCCACCATCCACAATGACCCATTCATCCGGCCGACGGCTTTGGCGCATCAACGAGCGCCACAGTGCGTCGATCGAGTTGGCCTCGTTGAGCACGGTCGCGACAACTGAGACCGTTTCCGCCATCGCTCCTCCCCTGCCACAGGGCTATTATAGTGAGGCGCAAGCAGGGCGACAATTCGGACTATTCACCTGAGGTCTCGTCTGGCGCCTCGGCCCATGACGTGTCGATGCGCAGGATGCGGGCGTGTGAATGCGGGCTGCGCAGCGCGTGTCCACAGTGCCTCATCGGCGCGACGTTTGCGGGGCCTGATCCCTCAGCGCCGGCTGATTGACAGAAAGAGACCGAGGTGTTACCCTCACGCGTGGCCAGCCTTGACCGATTTCTCTGGCACAATTGCATGGAGTATGCCCATGGAGCAACACCGGTGCCCACAGGCGCGAGGGGTACAACAACGTCTAGATCAACTGTGCGAATTGACCGGCGCTTTGCCCGAGCAGTATTCCGCGTTGAGCACAGCTTTGCGGGAGCTAGTGGACGATTGGGAGGCTCTGTTCAGTTCCTGTTCGCGATTGAGCGGTCCAGACGACCCTGGTGTCAGGAGCACTCTGGGGCCCGCGCCAAGCGCAGCCGACGCGCAAGATATTCGAGTCAGTCGGCTGCCCTGTTCCGTGGATGCGCAGGCCATGCTCCAGACGATGCTCGACCACACCCATGCCCAGCTTGCCTATCTGGACGCCCAGTTCAATTTCCTGATGGTGAATGCCGCCTACGCTCGAGGCTCGGGCTATGCCAGAGACGAGCTCATCGGGCGGAATCACTTTGCGCTGTTCCCCGATGCCGAGAACGAGGCGATTTTCGCGCAGGCCCGCGACTCGGGCCAGCCGGTGACCTTTACCGCCAAGCCTTTTGTCTTCCCCAATCGCCCCGAGTTGGGCACCACGTATTGGGATTGGATCCTGGTGCCCATCAAGGATGCGGAGGGCACGACCTGTGGCTTGGTGCTGTCCTTGACGGATGTCACCCCGCGCGAGGTAGCCAGGCAGGCCCTGGCAGAGAGCGAGGAGCGTTACCGGATGCTGGTGGAAACCATGGCCGAGGGCCTGGCGTCGCTGGATACGAACGGCCTGATCACCTTTGTGAACGACGAGCTTTGCAGGATGCTGGGATATGCTCGCGACGAACTGATAGGCCGTCATCATCTGGAGGTCGTCCAGGCGCAAGAGCACCAACGTCATAAGGACGCGCTGGCAGTGCGGATAGGCGGACAGCCTGGCACTTTCGAGACGGTGCTGACACGCCGAGATGGCTCTGATCTGCCCGTGATCCAGGCCGGGCGTCCACTGCGTGATCGTGAGGGGAATGTCTACGGTACTCTCGCGGCGTTCACCGACATCTCTGCCCTGAGGGCAGCCCAACGGGCCTTG
>JAFGLK010000328.1 GCA_016928125.1 Anaerolineae bacterium | reverse complement strand
GTGCGCGCCGTGCGCGCCGCCATCGGCGAGGAGGTGGAGCTGCTGGTGGATTGCCACGGCCGCATGGAGGCCTCCGAGGCCATCCTGGTGGCCCGCGAGCTCGAACCCTACGACCTCTTCTGGTACGAAGAGCCGGTGCCTCACATCTTCCCCGACGAGCTCGCGCGGGTCACTGCCGCGGTCAAGGCGCCTACCGCCTCGGCGGAGAGCGTCTTTGGCGTGGAGGGCTTTGCGCCGTTTCTCTCCGGTCCCGTGGTGGACGTGATCATGCCCGATGTGAAACACGCCGGCGGCCTGCTGGAGCTCAAGCGCATCGCCGGGGCGGCCCGCATGCACAAGCTGTTGGTGGCGCCCCACAATCCCTCCGGGCCGGTGGCGGCGGCCGCCAGCGCCCAGGTGGTCAGCACGTTGACCAACTTTCTCATCCTGGAGTACGCCTGGGGCGAGGTGCCCTGGCGCGCCGATCTGATCGACCCGCCCGAGCGTATCGTCGACGGCTATCTGCAGCTTTCCGAAGGGCCTGGGCTGGGCCATCGGTTGAACGCTGACCTGGTGGCGGCCCATCGCGTCCGGGTGTAGCGGTTGCGTTCTGCTGGAATTCGCATACAATCAACTTGACAACAGCCCAGCGCTAGAACGACACAGAGGAGCGGATCAATGGAGATCAAGGCCAAATCGACCAGACTTCCCGACCTGCGCCACTATCTTGAGCAAGAGCGTGAGCGCCTGACCAAAGAGATCCAACGCGGCAAGGTCACCACCGACGAGGAGCGCTCTGGCTATAGCACGCACATGGCCGATGACGCCACCGCGGTCTTTGAGCAAGAGCGCAACGTGGGCATGCAGCACGCCCAGAAGCAACTGCTCGCTGAGGTGGAGGACGCCCTGCGACGCCTGGACGAGGGGACGTATGGCACCTGCCGGCATTGCGGCGCGCGCATCGATGTCGCCCGGCTCAAGGCCATGCCGACCGCGTCCCTTTGTCTGAGCTGCCAGGAACAGCTCGATCAGCACAACACCTGGCACGCCTGAGCCATATGCCCTAGCGACATCCGGCCTGAAGGGGTCGCGCCCATAGAGGAACACCTTGTTGAGACCAACATCGCGCCTCCGCCAGCTTTGCCTTTTTGTCATCGCGGCCTGCGTCATCGCGCTGGACCAGTATACCAAATGGTGGGTGCGCGCCCACATTCCCGTCAATCGCTCCTGGAATCCCATCCCCTGGCTTGACCGTTTCGTCACTTTGACCCATGTCGAAAACACCGGCGTGGCCTTTGGCCTCTTCAAGGGGCTGAACTGGCTCTTTGTGATCGTCGCCGCGGTGGTGATCGTCCTGATCGTGGTCTACTATCGCCGACTGGCGGCTACCTCTTGGGTGCTCCACGTCGCCTTTGGCCTGCAGTTGGCCGGGGCGTTAGGCAACCAGATCGACCGCGTGCTGCACGGCTATGTCACCGATTTCATCGACGTCCGCGTCTGGCCCATCTTTAACATAGCCGACAGCTCCATTGTCGTGGGCACCGCTCTGCTGGCCTACTATGCCTTCTTCCTGGATCGCGGACTGGACCAAGAGCCCGCGCCAGAGGAGCTCAGCGAGGAGCCCGTCCCCCACCCCGAGGAGTAGTCCTGCGTGTCCCCCCAGGCCCCACCGCCTGTCCTGATCTGGGTCGTCGACCAACCCGCGCCCCGTCTCGATCGCCATGTGGCCGAGCGGTGCCCCGAGCTGAGTCGCTCGCAGGTGCGCCGGCTGATCGACGCTGGCGCCGTCACCGTCAACCAGGCGCCCGCCCGGCCCGCGCAAAAGCTCGTCGCCGGGGACCTCGTGCGGGTGGAGCCGCCGCCCGAGCCCTCACGCGTGCCGTCTCCCGAGCCTATGCCCCTGGCGATCCTCTACGAGGATGAGCACCTCCTCGCCCTCGACAAGCCCGCCGGGCTGGTGGTGCATCCCGCGCCGGGCCATCCCCAACACACGCTGGTCAATGCCCTGTTGGCCGAGCGCCCCGACGTGGCCCGCGCTGACCTGGACCCACAGCGCCCGGGGATCGTGCATCGCCTGGATCGCGATACCTCCGGCGTGCTGCTGGTGGCCCTCTCGCGCTCGGCGCAGCGCGCCCTGCAGGCCCAGTTCAAGGCGCGCCAGGTGGACAAGCGCTATCTGGCTCTGGTCTACGGCCTGCCCGAGCGGAGCCAGGCCGTCATCGAGGCGCCCATCGGCCGCCACCCTGTCCATCGCCAGCGCATGGCCGTGCTCGAGGCGGGTGGGCGCTCGGCTCGCACCGAGTTCACGATGCGCGAGCCTTTGCGCGATGCCTCGCTCCTGGAGGCCCACCTGATCACCGGTCGCACCCACCAACTGCGCGTCCATCTGGCCGCCATCGGCCATCCCGTGGTGGGCGACCGCGTCTATGGCCCCCAGCGACAGCGCATCCCAGCGCCGCGCCAGATGCTCCATGCCTGGCGGCTGACCCTCAACCACCCGGTCAGCGACGAGCGTCTTGAGCTCACCGCCCCCCTCCCCGCCGATTTCGTCCAGGTTCTGGAGCGTCTGCGTCGCCAGAGCCGCTAATCCGCGCCGCGCGTCCGCTTGGCAGCGCATCGCTTTGCCTGTATCATAGCGCCCAGCCGCGCGTTGTGCAGCGTGGGCCGCCGATTTGCCCGTTTGACCTCATTCGCGTATGCTGCGTGATAGAAAATATGTTCTATTCCCGACGCCCAAGCCGACACGAGCCCTCCGGGCCTGGGTCGAGTGCGGCGGGAGAGAGGAGTCCTGACGATGCGCGAAGTCACCGTGGCCCTGGCCCAAACCAGCCCCGTCCTGCAGGACGTGGAGCACAACCTCACCGATATGTGCAAGGTGATCGAGAGCGTTTGCCTGCAGCAGCGCGTCGACCTGATCATCTTTCCCGAGCTGGCCACCACCGGCTACGAGTGCGGCGTGCGCTTCAGCGATCTGGCCGAGCGCATCACCGAGCACGCCGTGAACACCGTCGGCAAGCGTGCCTCTGAATATGGCGCCCACGTGGCCTTTGGCCTGGCCGAGAAGCAAAAGGTCGAGAGTGTGATCTATTCGGCGGCCGTGTTGATCGACCCCGAGGGCGACGTGATCGCCGACTACCAGAAGGTGCACCTCAAGGGCGAGCAGCGCCTCACCTTTCGCCCCGGCTATCGCTTTGTCACCGCCCAGACCGCCTTTGGCGTGGTGGGACTTTTGATCGGCTGGGATCTGGCCTTCCCCGAGGGGGCGCGCTCGCTGGCCCTCGAAGGCGCCGAGCTGATCGCCGTCTGCGGCAGTTGGGAGCAACCCCATGCCCACGAATGGCGCAGCTATGCCTTTGCCCGCGCCTATGAGAACTCGGTCTATATCGCCGCCTGTAATCGTGTGGGCGAGGAGCCCACCTACTCCTTCTTTGGCGAGAGCATGCTGGTGGGCCCGCGCGGGCGCGTGCACGCCCGGCTCGACGACGATGAACCCGGCGTGGCCATCGGCACGATCGACCTGGATCAGGCCCGCGCCTATCAGGAGGAGACCCAACTGCTGCAGGCGCGCCAGCCGCGCAGCTATCGCGCCGTGGTGAAAATGTATTAGGAGGATGTCAGTGGAACCGATCGATCTGCGTAGCGACACCGTCACCCTGCCCACCCCCGCCATGCGCGAGGCCATGTATCGCGCCGAGGTGGGCGACGACGTGTATGGCGAGGACCCTACTGTCCGGCGTATCGAGGAATTGGCTGCCGAGATGCTCGGCAAGGAGGCCGGCCTGTATGTGATCAGCGGCACCATGGGCAATCTCGTCTCCCTGCTGACCCACTGCCAGCGCGGCGACGAGCTCATTCTGGGCGACAACGCCCACATCTATCGCTACGAGCAGGGCAGCGTCTCGGTGCTGGGCGGGGCAACCTTTTTCATTGTGCCGAACCTGCCCAACGGCATGCTCGACCCCGCCGATGTGGAAAACGCGATCCGTCCCGACGATCCCCACCAGCCGCGGACCCGCGGCATCTGCCTGGAGAACACCCACAACCGCTGCGGCGGCGTGGCCCTCAGCCCCGCCCAGATGGCCACGATCAAGACGGTGGCCGACCGCCGTGGGCTGATCGTTCACCTGGACGGCGCCCGGATCTTTAACGCCGCCATCGCGCTGGGCGTCGAGGCGCGCGACATTGCCGCGCAGGCCGACTCGGTGCAGATCTGTCTCTCCAAGGGCCTCTCGGCGCCGGTCGGCTCCGTCATCTGCGGCAGGGCTGACTTTATCCGCGAGGCACGCCGCAACCGCAAGATCGTGGGCGGCGGCATGCGCCAGGCCGGCATGATCGCCGCCGCCGGCATTGTGGCCCTCGAGCAGATGGTGGATCGCCTGGCCGAGGATCACGCCAACGCCCGAGCGCTGGCCGAGGGGCTGCTCGACATTGGGGGCTATGCCATCGACATGTGGACGGTGCAGACCAACATGGTCAAGGTGGGCTTTGGCGATCCGGCCATCCAGGCGCGCGATGTGTCGCGCCTCTTTTTGGAGCACGGCGTCAAGATTAACGCTATGGACGCCCATCACTTGCGCGCCGTCACCCACTATGGCATCGAGCGCCAGCAGATCGACGCGACCCTGGTGGCCGCTCGCAAGGTGATGGACGCGCTAGAATGACCCGGCGACGGATTGCCGCCCAGCCCGACGCCTATCTGCTCTATCTGATCTACGTCGTGGTTGCCCTGGGCACGCTCGTGCTCGAGCAGGTGGTCCGGCAGGCGGTGCTATGGACGCTACTCATGCTCATGGGGATCGTCTATCGAGGCCACCATGTGGGCAGGGCGGAGTTTTCGCTGAGAAGCCTGATGCGCGGCGCGTTGCTGGGCCTGGCCATCTCGCTGCCCATTCTGGTGCTCTTGCAGGGCCAGCTGTACCTCTTTTTCGGGCGCCTGTTCGATGGCGCCGACGCGGTGCCCCTCTTCTACCAGGCCTGTTTCGTCGATGCCCCTGCCGAGGGCTGCTTTTTCAGGGGCATCGTCCAGCCGCAAAAGGGCCTCCCGCTGGCCGTGGGCTTGGCCGCCGTGGCTGGCCTGCTTTTTTACGCGCCGCGTCTGGACCTGCTGGCCGCTCTGGTTCTGGCGGCGGGTACAGCCGCTCTGGCAGCCCTGCTGGGCTATGTGCGCGACCAGCATGGATTGGCCGCATCGGTGGCTTGCCACGTGGTGGCCGCCTTCACTTTGCAGGTTATGCCCTCGGTCTTGCGAGAGCTCAGCTTTCTGATCTGAGCGCGGTCGGCCACGTCAAGAGTGGGAGCGACAGGACGGCATCGCTCCCGCTCTCTCAGCCGACACTCTTCCTAGCGATTCAGCAGACCGCCAAGGCCGCCCAGAACATTGGCCGCGCCGCCTCCCTCCAGAACGCCCTCGATTTGGGCCGCGATCGGCGCGGGCAGCTTGTCCTTCAAGAAGCCCACCACCGTCTCCACGGCCTGACGCGCGTTCTCCTCTGAGATGCCCGTCTTGTCCACCACCAGCTTGATCACTTCATCCATTTCGTTTTTGCTCCTTATGTGTAGGTCACGTTTGCCCGAAGAAGGTTGTCACCGAGCGGGGCGGGGCGCTGTACTGTATGCGGTCCTTGGACGCATAGTACCCGACCGAGAGATAGCGCTCGCCCGGCCCGGTGCGATACGCCAGCCAGCCTGGGGCGCCGCTTCCCATCAGGCAGATGTCGAGCGGCTTGGCGTCGGCACCCAGGTTGAGTAGCACCAGCGCGTCCGGATGGCGCGTGCCATTCTGGGCAAAGCCGATCAGGCCGATCTCTGAATCGTTGCAGCGCGCCCCGGCGATCGCCATTCCGGCCTGCCCCGCGCGGCAGACCTGCTTATAGTAGTGATAGCCCCCCTCGACGCTGTAGCCTCCTCGGCCATCCACGCGAATGGCCGTGCCGGGATTCGGATCACCTCCGATCCATCGGCCAGTGGTCTGGACGGCGGCCCAGGGGATGATGCCGTTGGCCTTGGCGGCATAGATGTTGCCGCGTATCTCGTTGACGAAATCTACATCCATCTTTTTCCAACTCGTGGAGGTGACCCAGGCATGCAACTCGGGCCGCTTGTCCCGAAGCAAGTCGATGCCCGCGCTGCGATGGTCCCCATACCAGCGGGTATAGTCGCCACTGTAAAAGCCGTGCGAGGTGATCAGCGCCAGATTCGCCAGCGCGGCCGGGTCCTCGGCGATGGCGTCGGCGTAGCCATAGTGATGAAAGCGGTACCAGTTGCTCGTCTCGCCCGGGGTGACGCCCACATCGGACAGGCCCTGCGCTGCCAACATCCCTGGCATGAAGCGCAGAAAATCTACTACCTGCTCAGGCGGCCAGTAGAGGTTATAGTCGTGGCGCGCGGCATCGGCCGTGCTGCCGTCCAAGGGCCAGCGCAGCCAGTCCTCGCCTTCGTTGTGGAGCGAGATGTAGCGCACCGGCAGGCCCTCATGCTCGCGCAGAAACTGGGTCCAGGCGATGGCGTACTTGGCGCATTCGTACTTGAGCTCGGGGTCCAGATCGCGGCCGCGCACAAAGCGTTGCCTAGTCATCCAGCCTGGCGGTCCATAGAGGCCGGTGAGGATCATCAAGTCGTCGCCCCGCGCGCGCGTGCGGGCCAGCCCCTCGCGCACAAAGTAGCGCATCCAGGCAGTGGTCGTCTCGTGGTCGTAGGCGCTGGGGTCGATGGCCGCTGGGCTGCGACTATAGCCTTCGCCGGGGGGCGCCTGGTGAAACGGATCCAGGAACATCTTGATCAGCGCCGGCTTGAGCCCCGCCTCGCCAAAGATCAGAGCGAGGATCGCCTGTCGGTCGCCCTCGCACAGCGTACTGAACCCGCCATAGTCCTGCGGCGCCACGGCATAGTCGCGTGTCTGGCAGGCTTCCACATAGTTCACGCCAAACCCGTCCCAGGGCCGCACAACGTGGTCGAAATCTACCTGAGCCGTTCGCATTCTGGTACCTCCACTCCGTCTGCTGCCGCTACGATAGCATCGCGCTCAGCGCCCGTCAAGCACTCTAGCTCTACAGATTGCCACGAAAGGCACTCGCGCGAGGCGTCTGTCGGTATGACAGCGGCGCTGACACGCTGGCTAGAATGGGAGGAGCGTCAGGGCCGGGAGAGTAGTTGACCCGGCTCGGGGAATCGAATACACTTCCAGATAGATCCCCGGAATCTGTGACAGCAACATGCGGAGCGCTCCATCTTGAGGGAGAAACAACATGAAAAAGGTGATGATTGTCTACCATTCGCAGCAGTACGGCAACACCAAGGCCTGCGCCGAGCTGGTGGCCAGGGGTGTGCGAGAGGCCGGGGAGATTGAAGTTGAGCTGGTCAACCTCAACGAGGCCCAACGCATCGACATCGACGCCTTCCTCGCCACAGACGGCGTGGCTCTAGGCACGCCCGACTATTTCAGCTATCCGGCGGGGACCATCAAGCAACTCTTCGACGACCTGCTGGAGGCCTATCGCAAGGACAAGCCCGTGTACGATCGCCCGTGTGCGCTCTTTGTGACCCACGGCGGCGGCGGGCGCGCCGTCGAGCCGTTCAAGCGCCTGGCGCGCGATTTTCGCATCGTGGGCGAGCCCTTTGTTTGCCGTCGTGCGCCCGAGCCCGACTGCCCAGAGGCTATCGCCCTAGGCCGCGCGCTGGGCGAGGCCGTGCTGGCGTGATCGATTCCGAGGCGGCTGCGCAGACCGCGGCCAGGATTGCGCAGGATCTGCTCGGGCTCGGGCTGCGCCCGGGGGGCGTGGCTCTGGTGCACTCGTCGCTCTCCTCGCTGGGACGCGTGCCCGGTGGTCCCGAGACGGTCCTTCGGGGGTTACTGGAGGCCCTCGGCCCAGCCGGCACTCTGTTGCTGCCCGCCTTGAGCTACGAGCATGTCGGGCCGCATCAGCCCGTCTTCCACGTGCAGCACACTCCCTCGAACGTCGGCGCCATCCCCGAGCATTTCCGCAGACGGCCAGGCACGCGACGCAGTCTGCATCCCACGCACTCGGTGTGCGGGGTTGGGCCGCTGGTGGATCATCTGTTGGGCGAACACCATCTGGGCGACACGCCTTGTGGCTCCTGCTCGCCCTTCCGCAAGCTGCGCGACGCAGGCGGGCAGATCCTCTTTCTGGGGTGCGGCCTTCGCCCCAACACCTCGATGCATGGCGTGGAGGAGTTGGTCGAGCCGCCCTATCTCTTTGGCGAGAGGGTCGCGTATCGGGTGATCGGCTTGGATGGCGGCGAAATCACGGTCTGGAGCCGCCGCCACAACCACGGCCCGTGCGGCGTGCGGCAGCGCTACGACCGGATCGAGGGTTTGCTGGAGCCTGGCCGAGAGTTGCGCGCCGGCAAGGTGCTCCAGGCGAGGGCTCATCTACTCGAGTGTGGGGCGATGTGGAGGGAGGGCGTGGGGGCTCTGCGGCGCGATCCACTCTATCTTGTGGAGCCCGAATAGCACGTTTATTCGATTTTTTTGCTCTTGTTTTGATTACCCTGTCCGTATGAACATGTCTGAACGAAGCAAACCGAGATGAACAGGGCTCGGGTTGGCGTAATCGGCTGTGGGGGCTACCTTTCCCAGGGAGGCGACCGCGATCTGCTGGGGCGGCCCGACCGAGCCATCCACCTGGACAAGTAGCAGTGCATGACCATCCATGGCGCTTCGCTGATTGGCTATCTGGCGCTTGCGTCGCTGCACAGCGGCCAGCCGCTGGCCATCGAGCCCAAAGACGATTCTATATGAGGGAGGACCACTGTGCCTGAAGAGCTCCGCGTTGGCATCATCGGCTTTGATACCTCGCACGTCCCCGCGTTCACGCGTCTGCTGAACGATTCCTCTGAGGCGTTTCATGTGCCCGGCGCGCGCGTGGTGGCGGGCTATCCGTCGTTTAGCCCCGACGTGCCCTCGAGCGCCTCGCGGGTAGACGGTTTTCGCCGCGAGATGGTGGACACGTGGGGCGTTGCGCTGACCAACTCGATCGAGGAGTTGGTGGCCCAAGTCGATGCGGTGCTGCTCGAGAGCGTGGACGGGCGGCGTCATCTGGAGGAGATCCGCCCTGTGCTGGCTGCCCGTCGACCGGTCTACGTGGACAAGCCCCTGGCCGCCAGCTATGCAGAGGCCGCCGAGATCGTGCGCCTGGCGCGCGCCAGCGACTGCCCCCTGTTCTCCTCCTCGTCGTTGCGCTACGACGCCAACATCGCCGCCATCGCCAACGATTCGGAGCGAGGCCGTGTGCTGGCCTGCGATGCCTTTAGCCCGGCCACCCTCGAGCCGACCAACCCCGGTCTCTTTTGGTATGGCGTGCACGGCGTCGAGATTCTCTACACCTTCATGGGCGTGGGCTGCCAAGCGGTGCGCTGCGATAGCAGCGAAGGCTCGGATGTGGTGGTGGGCGTGTGGGCGGATGGCCGCCTGGGAACGCTGCGCGGCACCCGCGCAGGCGCGCACGACTATGGCGTCAGCGTTTTTGCGGAGAAGGGCGTCTATCAGACGCTCTACTCCCGGGAGGTGCCTCTCTACGCCCAGCTTCTCCAGCAGATCGTGCCCTTTTTCCAGGGTGGGTCACCGCCCGTGGCCGCTAGGGAGACGCTGGAGATCATGGCTTTCATGCAAGCTGCGCTGGCTAGCGCCCAGGAGGGGCGGACGGTGTCGCTAAGGGAGGTCACCTGAGGAGCCATCCGAGCTGTCTGGGGGCGCGTCGAAGAGGCCGTACTGGAGGAAGGCCCGCTGATCGATCAGTGTGATGCGCCGGGGGCTGTCTGACTGCGCAATGCCGCCCAGGCGGTTGATATTCTCGACGATGGTGGGTATGCAGTACTCCGCCATGGCCTCAAGCAAACGCTGGCCATTGAACCGCAGCACTTTCCAGCCCAGAGTCTGCAGATCGTTGTCGCGCTGGCTGTCGAGAGGAATCCGGGCTGGATCGGCGTGCCAGGTGTCGCCGTCAGTCTCGAGATCCAGATTGCCCTGAACACAGAACAGGGCAAAATCAAGGAAGTAAGCTCGAGTGGCGCGCGTCACATAGAGCTGACGCTCCGCCGGGATCTCTAGCTGCTTGAGCGCAGCCCATAGGTGATCCTCCAGAGGACTGCCATCGTACAGGTCATTGATCTCGACGGCAGTCACGAACTTGTCCCACGTAGTAGCGATGAACACGATCCGCCGCCAGCGTTTGGAGAGAATAGGCGCTGGTAGCTCCTGGAGGGGATCAAGCAGAAGCTGATAGTACTCGCGGCCGCTCTTGGCATTCGGGGGTTCTTCCGGGAAGAGCTCGGTTCGCGTCACACGTTGGATGGCACGTACCTGCGCGAACCACCGCACGCTATGGGCCTCAGCGCCAAAGACCTTTGTTTGGTAGAAGGCTAGCCAGTGTGGAGGCCACTGTCCACGAGCCCATCTGTGGGCGCTGCCGACCGGGATGCGATACCAATGCGAATCGCGTGCCAGCGCGAGATCGCTTGGATTGTTTACGATGGCCACGAGCACCCGCTGCAAGTTATCCTTCTCCTTTCGAGGCCCTCGGCCATTCTACCCAAGTGGGGAGAGGGACGCAAGCGCTCTGACACAGCCGATGCAGCAGAGGGTACGCGCCGCCCGGTGGAGAGCTTTGTGAGGGCCCGCTGACTAGCGGCCGACAGAACCCATGTGGTAGTAAGTGGGTCAGAAAGCAGGTAGCATAGGAGTCTAATGGGCGAGTGGTCAAGGGAGCGATGGGTAGAGGCGCTCAGGGGTGCGCCTGAGCAGAGGGAGGAAGCTGCCCGCGAGCTACGCGCGTTCTTGTATCGTAGCGCGCTCAAGATGACCGGGGGCAACGAGTCTCTGGCCGACGACTGCGTGCAGGACGCCCTGGTGCGTGTGATCCGAAACCTGGCCGGCTTCCGCGGAGAGGCGATGATCACCACCTGGGCCTACAGCATCTTGACCAATGTGTATCGCGACAGACTGCGCCGAGGGGCACGTGTCGAACCGAGGCCTGAACCTGAAGCTGGCGGGAATCCGGGCGCGGAGCGCGCGACCCAAGACGATGCGCGACGTCTGGAATTGCGTGAGGGGCTGCGCATCTGTCTCGCCAAGCTCTCGACGCCTCAACGGAGCGCGTTTCTCAAACGGCACCTGGGCCTGGCCACCGAGGAGATCAGCGCCTCTCTCGACACGACGAACGCCTATGTCTACAAGCTGCTGTCGCAGGCCAGCCGTGCGCTGCGCGCCTGTATGGAGCAGGCGGGCTGGGGGATGCATGTGTTTCTGTGAGGATGGGGCATGAGCGACGCGCGCTCTGATAACGGGGAACTGACCGACGAGCTGCTCGATCGCATCGTGGCCGAACTATGGCCACAGGGCGAGCTGTATCATCTCACGCCGGAGGAACTGGCTCACCTGGCGGAGCTCTCGGTCTACGCGCCCAGACGGCTGCAGAGCCCTGGGCTGGCGCGCCAGACGCGCCATCTGGCTCGCTGTGAAGAGTGCGCCGACGCCCTCGTGGCTCTGGCGGCGTATATCGCCGATCCGAGCCTCCCCACACCGGAGCGCATGCCTGAGCCAGACCCCGCTCTGCTGGCCGCCTTGTTCGAGGCCCTGCCGCACGATCTGCAGGGCCGCCAACGTCTTGCTCTGGCGGTGCGCCTTCTAGAGGGCCTCGGCGAGTGGTCTCAGCGCCTCTGCGTACTTCTGGCGAAACTGCTGGAGCGGGTTGTGGAGCGTCAGCTCGAGCGCTCCAAGCGGCGCGCGGGCTCGCTGAGCAACAGACTACGCCAGTTGGAGACGCTCCGAGCTCGAGTGGAGGCTCAGATCGAGTCCCTGCTCGACTGGGCGCGCGATCAGCTGTCGGACGACCTGCGCGAGCGCATCTGGGGCGCCGAATGGCTATCCACATCGCAGCGGGGAAAGATCCTCGACGTGGTGATCTCGCTTACGGTCCTGGCCCGCGACGTCGGACAGCCCATCCAGGAGATGCTGCTCGAACTGCGGCTCAATCGCGTGGCGATGCGCCAGACCGTGCTCAAGCGCGAACTGCAGCAGACGCAGCAACAGCACGCCGCCCTGACGCGCAAACTGGAGGAACTGCGCGCCCGCCAGGGCGTCACGGCGCCGGGGTGGCGTGGCCCGTCCGATGCCCTTGGGCCGTCATAGCCTCTCGATGGACCCCTTCCAGCCTGCTCGCAGCGCCCTTTGACGCCCACGCCGCCTGCGCCTATACTGGCCCCGTCGATAGCAGCCGGGAAGAGAGTGCATGCACTGCGGATTTCGTGCGAGCGAGTTGCATCCGGCCGGTGTAGGCTCGAGCGGATCTAGCCCCACGGGCGGCGAGGGGATCCTCGATCCCTTGCGCCATGCCTCTGCAGCGCTGACGGTTGAGACAGCCTGGTCCGTGCGCACGGCCTGGCATGAGCCGGTCATACGTTTCGATCGGCCGGTGCGCACCTTGCCGGTTAGCCTCACCGGCGAATGGTGTGCCCTGCAATGCGCTCATTGCGGCGGGCACTATTTGCAGCACATGCGCCCTGTCTGGCAGGTTGACGCTGACGGAGCCACGAGCCTGCTCATCTCGGGCGGGTGTGACTCGGCGGGTCGGGTGCCGCTGACTGGCCACCTGGACACGATCGCGCGCTTGCGCAGGGGCCGTCGCCTGAATTGGCACGTCGGTTTTGTGGACGAGCAGGATCTGGCGCGCATTGCGCCCTATGTGGATGTGGTCTCTTTTGATATCGTGGGAGATGCCGAGACAGCCCGCGAGGTGTACGGGCTGGAGGCCTCCCTGGGCGACTATATGCGCACGCTGGACCTGATTCAGCGCCATGTGCCCGTGGTGCCCCATATCACCATCGGCCTGCGGGGCGGGCGCCTGAGCGGTGAGTGGGCCGCCATCGAGGCCCTGCGCGAGCGTGACATCGGGGCGCTCATCCTGATCATCCTGATTCCCACCCCCGGCACGGCCTATGCGGACCGCGAGCCGCCCGCCCTGGAGGATGTGCGCCGCACCTTTATCGAGGCGCGCACGCTCCTGCCCGAGACGCGCATCCTGCTGGGCTGCATGCGCCCCCACGGCGCCTACCGCCGCTCGGTGGATGAGCTGGCCGTCCGTGCGGGGCTGAACGGCATCGTCAACCCCACCCTGGCCGCCCAGCGGGCGGCGTGCGAACTGGGGCTCGAGATCGTTTGGGGAGAGGAATGTTGCGCCCTGAGCCAATGACCCACGCCACGGAGAAGCGAGAAGAGGCGACCTGCTGGCGCGTCTCCTCGGGCACGGCCGCGGTGCTCGGCCTCTCTCGACTGCGCATGGACGTCGCCCCGACCACGGCTTACCTTATGCTGGGTGAGCGCTGCCAGCGGAACTGCGCCTTTTGCACCCAGGCACGCACGAGCCAGGCCGGCCCTGAGGCGTTGTCGCGGGTCGCCTGGCCCCCGTACCCGACTGTGGAGACTATCCAGGCCATCGCCCGGGCCTACCAGGCCGGCGAGATCCAGCGGACCTGCTTTCAGGTCACCGTCAGCCCGGGCTACCTCGACCTGAGCGCCGACGCCGTCGCGGCCGTGGCGCAGGCCAGCTCCGTGCCCATCTGCGTCTCGGTGGTGCCCCGCGGGCTGGGCGACGTGGAGCGCCTGCTGGAGGCGGGGTCGGAGCGGGTGACGATGGCCCTCGACGCCGCCACGCCCGGCCTCTACGGCCGCACCAAGTCGGGATCATGGGATGCGGCCTGGCGCCTGCTAGAGCAGGGCGCCCTGGCCTTTCCTGGGAGGGTCGGCACTCACCTGATTGTCGGCCTGGGCGAGACCGAGTGTGAGATGATCGCCCTCATCCAGCGCCTCCTCGATCTGCGCATCTCGGTGGCCCTGTTCGCCTTCACCCCCGTGCCCGGTACGGCTTTGGCCGACCGATCGCCTCCGAACCGGCTTCACTACCGTCGTGTGCAGGCTGCGCGTTGGTTAATGGTCCATGGGCTAGCGCGCGCCGCCGACATGCACTATGATAGGCACGGTCGCCTGAGCGATGTGGGGCCGGCCCGCGCCCATCTGGCCGGGTGGCTGGCCGATGGCGAGGCCTTTCGCACCAGCGGCTGCCCGGGCTGCAACCGGCCCTACTACAATGAGCGCCCTGGCGGCGTCCTTTACAACTATCCGCGGCCGCTCACACAGGAGGAGGCCGCCGGCGAGCTCGCCGATCTGCTCGCTGACCTACCCATCTAGCCCCGTTCAAGGGGCCGCCCAGGCGCAACGTTGCGCCCCAGTGCAGACAAGGAGTGTGCGCAGAGATGGCTAGAAAGACTCGCCTCTACGACCGACATGTGGCCCTGGGCGGGCGCATGGTCGACTATGCGGGCTGGCTGCTGCCCGTTCAGTATCCTCACGGCCCCAATGCTGAGCATCTACAGGTGCGCCAGGCGGCCGGTTTGTTTGACATCGACCACATGGGCCAGTTGGTTGTCTCGGGACCAGAGGCCCTACCCTATCTGCAGAGCGTGATGACCGCCGATGCGGCGGGGATCCCGGTCGGCGCCGCGGGCTATTCGCTGCTCTGTTACGCCGACGGCACGGTGGTGGACGACACGTTCATCTACCGGCGGCCCGAGAGCTATTTCGTCGCCGTTAACGCCGCCAACAACGAGAAAGACACCCACTGGCTCAAATACCACAGCCTGGGTTGGGATGTGTCCGTCGAGAACATCTCCGATGGGACCTACATGTTGGCCCTGCAGGGGCCGGCCGCCGAGGCGATCCTGAATCCGCTGTGCGACGATGATCTGAGCCGGCTGGCCTACCACCGCTTTGTTGAGGCTCGCGTATTGGGCGTCGAGACCTTGGTGGGGCGCACGGGCTACACGGGCGAGGACGGCTTTGAGCTCTTTTTCCCGGCCGACCACGCCGGGGCGCTGTGGGATGCCCTGTTGGAGGCTGGGGAGCCTCACGGCCTGTGGCCCATCGGCCTGGCGGCTCGGGACTCGCTCCGCTTTGAGCCCTGCATGCCCCTTTACGGGCAAGAGCTCTCGGCTCAGATTACGCCCATAGAGGCCGGCTTTGGCTGGGCCGTCGCTTTTGACAAAGGCTCCTTCCTAGGGCGCGAAGCCCTGCTCAAGCAGCGCCTCGAGGGGCCCGCCCGACGCCTGGTGGCTTTTGAGATGACGGAGCGAGGCGTCCCCCGCCACGACTATCCGGTGCTGGTGGACGACGAGGTCTGCGGCTGGGTCACCACGGGCATGTACGCCCCCTCTCTGGATCAGTTTCTGGGCCTGGCCTATGTGGCCAGCGAGCACAGCGCCCTGGGCGACGAGATCGGCATCCAGATTCGCAACGCGGTGCGGGCCGCCCGCATCGTCAAAAAGCCGTTCTACGTGCCAGCCTATCGCCGGCGCCGTCGCGCCTGACGGCTCGTTATCTGCAGATCGGCAACCGCTACAGTCACGAAATGAGGAGGAACAGAGATGGTGATTCAGATCGACCCCAATAGCCGCTATACCGAAACCCACGAATGGGTGCGCTTGGAGGATGACGCCGACGGGGATACCGCGCTCTGCGGCATCACGGACTATGCCCAGGATCAACTGAGCGACATCGTCTATGTCGAGCTGCCCGAGGTCGGCGACGCCTTTGGGCAGGGCGAGGTCTATGCCGTGGTCGAATCCGTCAAGGCGGCCTCTGACTGCTACCTGCCGGTCAGTGGCGAGGTGATCGAGATTAATGAGGAGCTGGCCGAGAGCCCTGAACTGGTCAATGCCGAGCCCTATGGCGGAGGCTGGTTCGTCAGGATCGCCATCGATAGCGCAGACCAGTTGGGCGAGCTGATGGACGCCGAGGCGTACAGCGCGTTCCTAGAGCGCCTGGAGTCTGAGGAGGAGGGCTAATGTCCTACGTCCCTCACGTTGAGTCCGAGCGCGCCGAGATGTTGGCGCGCATCGGTGTGTCCACGCTGGAGGATCTCTTTCACGATATCCCGGCTGAACAACGCTTCCCGGCGCTCGAGCTACCTGAGCCGGTCTCAGAGCTGGAGATTATGGCCGAGCTGCAGGCCCTATCTGAGGCCAACCTCGATTGCCTTCATGCTGCTTGTTTTCTGGGAGCGGGCGCCTATCACCACTTTGTGCCCAGCGTGGTGGGGCACCTGATCGGCCGGGCCGAGTTCTACACGGCCTACACGCCCTATCAGCCTGAGATCAGCCAGGGCACACTCCAGGCGATCTTTGAGTACCAGACCATGATCTGTGCCCTGACAGGCATGGAGGTCAGCAATGCCTCGCACTATGACGGCGCCACCTCCATGGCCGAGGCGGTGATCGCGGCCGTCAGCGCTTCGCGTGGACGACGCACCCGCGTGGTTATGGCGCCCACCATCCACCCAGAGTACCGCGCCACGGCCCGCACCTATGCGGGCGTTCGGGCGGATGGCCCCGCCGTCGGCGACGCGCCCATCACCTTCGTGGGGGATGACGATCTGGATGCAACGCTGGAGGAGCTGGCGGCGCTGGTGGACGAGCAGACCGCCTGCCTCATCGTGCAGAACCCCGACTTTTTCGGGCGGATCCATGATCTCGCGGGACTGGCCGAGACGGTCCACGCCCGAGGCGCCCTCCTGGTGGTGGTCTGCGATCCCATTGCCTTGGGCCTGCTCAAGCCACCCGGGGCCTATGGTGCCGACATCGCCGTGGGCGAGGGGCAACCGCTGGGCATCCCCCTCTCCTTCGGCGGGCCCTATCTCGGCTTTTTCGCCTGCACGGAGGACCTGGTTCGGCGCATGGCCGGGCGCCTGGTGGGCGAGACCGTCGACGTAGAGGGCGAGCGCGGCTATGTGCTGACCCTCTCGACCCGCGAGCAGCACATCCGGCGCGAGCGCGCCACGTCCAACATCTGCACCAACCAGGGCCTGAACGCGCTGGCGGCAGCCATCTACCTGGCGGCCATGGGCAAGTGCGGCTTGCCACAGGTAGCACGGCTCTGCTATCACAAAGCCCACTATGCGGCGAAGCAGATCGCGGCCCTGCCGGGCTATGAGGTGGATCTCGATACGCCCTTTTTCAAAGAGTTCGTGGTGCGCTGCCCGCAGCCCGTGGCCGAGATCAACGGCGAGCTGCTCGATGAGCGCGACATCATCGGCGGCTATGATCTGGGGCAGGCCTATTCCGGGCTGGGCCACCAGATGCTGCTGTGCGTCACCGAGATGAACACCGTCAGCCAGATCGACGCGCTGGTCTCTGCGCTCCAGTCGATGCCTCATGGGCCGCATCCCGGCAAGGAGGAGGTGGCGTCATGACCGAGCCGATCATCTACGACCTGAGCGCCCCCGGCCGGTGCGGTGCGCATCTACCCAAGCTGGACGTTCCCGAGAGCGCGCTGCCTGGCGCCGATCTATTGCGGAGCGAGCTGGCACTGCCCGAGGTGAGCGAGGTCGACCTGGTGCGACATTACACGCGGCTGTCGCAGCTCAACTATGGGGTCGACATCGGCATGTACCCCTTGGGCTCCTGCACCATGAAGTACAACCCGAAGGTGAATGAGGATGCGGCTCGGCTGATTGGCTTTGCCGCCACGCACCCCTACCAGCCCGAGGAGACCGTGCAGGGCAACCTGCAGATCATGCACGACCTGCAGGGTTTCCTTCAGGAGTTGGGCGGGTTCGCGTCCGTCAGTTTGCAGCCTGCCGCGGGCGCCCACGGCGAGCTCACCGGCATCCTCATGATCCGCGCCTATCACCGCGCCCACGGCGACGCCAAGCGCCAGGTGATGCTCATCCCCGATTCGGCCCACGGCACCAACCCGGCCTCCACCACCATGGTGGGCTTTCGGATGGTCGAGCTCAAATCCGACCCGCGCGGCAACGTGGACCTCGAGGCCTTGCGCCCGCATCTCAACGATCAGCTGGCGGGCATCATGCTCACCAATCCCAACACGCTGGGCCTGTTTGACGAGCATCTGCTCGAGGTGACGCGTCTGGTCCATGAGGCAGGTGGCCTGGTCTATGGGGATGGCGCCAACTTTAACGCCTTGATGGGCGTCACGCGACCTGGTGACCTGGGCTTTGACATCATGCACTTTAACCTGCACAAGACCTTCTCCACGCCGCACGGCGGGGGCGGCCCTGGATCGGGGCCAGTGGGCGCATCGGCGGCGCTGGCGGAGTTCCTCCCGGGCCCGATCGTCGCCGGCGAGACTCGCGTGATCGATCTCGAGACCTACGAAGTGCTGCAGGACGTGGGCGGCGCGGAGCTGGATCCGGAGCGCTATGCCGCCATTCCCTGGTATCGTCTGGTCATGCCGGCGAGATCCATCGGCCGTATGAAGGCGTTCTATGGCCACTTTGGCATCATGGTGCGAGCCTATACCTACATTCGCATGCTGGGCGCCCAAGGCCTGCTGGAGACCACCCAGGCCGCGGTGCTCAACGCCAATTACTTGCAGGCTATCCTGAAGGAGCTCTATCCGCTGCCTTACGATCGCATCTGCATGCACGAGTTTGTGATCCAGGGCAAGGTCGCTGGGGCACCCGACATCGCGGCGCTGGACATCTCCAAGCGACTGATCGATTACGGGCTGCACCCGCCCACCAACTACTTTCCGCTGATTGTGCCCGAGGCGCTGATGATTGAGCCGACGGAGACGGAAAGCAAGGCCAGCCTGGAACGCTTTGCCGACGCGTTGCTGCGCATCGCAGAAGAGGCACGCGCGCAGCCCGAGTTGCTCCACGAGGCGCCCACTCGCGCGCCGGTGAGGCGCCTGGATGAGGTTCGGGCGGCCCGCAACCTGGTTCTGCGCTGGCAGCCGCAACCGGCAAGCGAGGAAGGTTAGCGCGAGCGTGGGCACGCTCTATCTGGTGGCCACACCGATCGGCAACCTGGGCGACATCACGTTACGGGCGATTGAGACCTTGCAGCAGGTAGACGTCATCGCCAGCGAGGACACCCGCAAGACGGGGCGCCTCCTGGCGCATCTGCGCGCGGGCGGCTGGCATGATGACCGCCCGCGCCCCCAGATCGCCTTTCACGAACACAACGAGGCGCGGGCCGGCGCCCGCATCATGGGGCTGCTGGGTGAAGGGCGCGACGTCGCCCTGGTGACCAACGCAGGCACGCCCGGCATCGCGGATCCTGGCTACAGCCTGGTTCAGCGGGCCCTGGAGGAGGCCGCCGCGGGGGCCGACATCCAGATCACCATGATCCCCGGCCCCTCCGCCTTTGTGATGGCCCTGGTGCTGTCGGGACTGCCTGCGCACAGCTTCTGCTTCCGAGGCTTTCCCCCGCGCAAAGCGGGCCGCCGCCGCGCCTTTTTTGCCGCCGACGCGGCCCTGCCCCACACCCTGATCTACTACGAGAGCCCCCATCGGCTCCTTGCCTCTCTGGCCGATGCGCGCCACGCCCTGGGCAACCGCCCCGCTGCTCTGGCCAACGACCTCACCAAGCTCTACGAGCAGGTGCTCCGCGGTACCCTGGATGAGATCATCGCCCAGGTCTCGGCCGGCAAGGTCCTGGGCGAG
>JAFGLK010000327.1 GCA_016928125.1 Anaerolineae bacterium | reverse complement strand
TCCGTTCTACTCGAGGCTCTGTCCGCAGTGAGTCCGATGCCCGCAGAAGCGGCAGCGATGGGCATCCTGGTGGCTTCGAGACACATTCCGCCTGTTCAGATCGCGCCGCATATCGTCGAGCACACGGAAAAGCGCGCGACGAAGTGCGTGCTTGTGGGGAATCTGGAAGGTCACATCACGATAGCGCAACAGGCCGTAAGGCGGATGTTCGTTGAAGGCATCCTCAACCAGCGCAACGTAGGCCGCCAACTGCATCACGTCCGAATCGTAGGGCTGCGCCGCATCGTTCGCCAGGCGCCGCCCCGGTTTCACCTCGACGGGCACAAGGCGCCGGCCCTGGCGCACGATGTAATCCGGTTTGCCAGCCAGTCCCAGCTCAGCGGAGAAGAGGCTCTCCGAGCGCTGCCAGTCGGCCGTGTCCGCATAGATCACGCGCCCCGCAGGCAAACCTGTGACCGAACGCCCCTTCCGGGCGCTCTTCCACAAGGCGTAGGCGCCAAGGAGCAGCAGCCCCAGCGCCAGACCCAGGATCACTTGGAGGAGAGATAGGCTCGCCATTTCTCGAGATAGGGATCGGTGACCGTGGCGTAGACGCCCTCGGGGTTCCACTGCGTCAGCCAGGCGGCATCCTCAGGGGCGATGCGTATGCAGCCATGCGACGACGGGCGCACACCCAGGGCATCGCGGTCCTGGTAGGCTTTGTAGCCATTCTGCATGGTATAGGGCAAGCTGTGGATCAGGATCGAGCCAGCCGACTTGAACAGATACCAGGCGTCATCGGCGAACACATCAAAGGCGAAAAAAGTCCCCCAGTACTGGCCCACCTGTCCACTCCAGGCCTCAGTGTATTTGTCAGGATCGGGCAGGCCGCAGCTTGCCGGGATATCGCGCACCAGGTGCCCATGTTCGAACACATAGAGGTGCTGCGTGTCTTGGTCGATATAGATGTATCGATCAAGATCGGGGCGCGTGTCAAAGGGAAAGGCAGTGGCTGTAGGAGAAGACGTTACTGCAGGCGAGCGCGTGGCCATTGGCGTGGCTGTGGGAGGACGTGTCAAGGCGGCGGTGCGCGCCGGGCTGACCCTCACTCTGGGCGTCGCTGGTTGCGTGAGGGCGCTGCTCGGCGACGGCGTTATGCCCACAGCTAGACTCTCCACAACGCCTTCCGTCGAAGCAGACACATCTTGCCTGACTGTGGGCGGAGCAAAGGACAAGGAGAATATGGTGACCAGGCTAAGGGCCACGACCAGGCCCCATTCTCTTTTCCGCATGCTTACGTCCTATCACCTCCTTCAGCAAAGAGCCTACCCATGCTGTGAACCCAGGTCAAGCCATATTCCACACAGCGCTCCACTGTAGGCCATGCTGATCTCGTAATGGCCTGAGTCAGGTAGCTATCGATAAAGCCAGCTGATTAGCAGGGCACAAGCACAGCCCAGAGCGGCCAGCAGCAGCCAGCGGGCAAGCCGGACCCGACGCTCGGCACCCCGGGCCCGAGCGCCATGCGCCTCGTGAAGCCGCAACCCGCGCTCGAGCGCCTGGCGGTTCTCGGGCTGGTAGCCGAGGACGCGCTCTAGCCACCAGGCGCGCCGACAATAGACATAGCGCCCGATCTCGCTGGCGGTAATCACCGGTGAATTGGCGCGCCCCGGCTCAGCTGTCTGTCGTCTCGTCATGAAGACGTGTGTCCAACCTTTTCTCGAACGCCTGCAGACTGGCCTGTAGCTTCTCCTGGCGCACAGCGGTGGTGAGATCGCCGCGGGTCCGCTCGGTGACGCCGCGCACCATATCTGTGGTGCGCCGTAGCCCTAATGTGAGCGCATCGGGAAAGTCGATGGTGACCAGGTAGCTGTAGACCTCATCCATGACGCCGAGCAGTCTCTCGGCCTCTTCGGTGTTGCCGCGCCGAATCGCGTCGAGCGCAAAGCGGCGCATCTCGCCCATAGCCTCGCCCAACCCGTTCAGATAGGGCGCAGATTCGACGCCCAAGGCCTCTGGGTCAGGCAGCTCATCGGCCTTGACCAAGGCCAGGGTGATGGCCGCCTCAGCCAGCTCTTTCATGGCGTCCTGAAGGTATCCGCTAAAGTAGATGTCTGGATAAGCTTCGGCCTCGCCGCACATCGTGCGCGCCGCCGCTTTGGCCTCCTCCAGGATCGTCTGGGCATCTTCGAAGTCGTGTCGATGGGTGGCTCGGATGCTATTGGCGCAAAGCCGAATCAGAGAACGCGAACGCACCAAGGTCAGATCGCGAATCTGGTTCTTGTCCTCCAGATGGGCGCGAATACGCTCGACGATCGACTCAAGGTTACTCGGGCAGAGTCGGGAGTTGGGCATGGAACAGGCACCTCCGCTAGCTATGTCGAAAACCGAGCACGCGCTCCTCGCTGAATCCTTTGTCATCCAAGGTCTTGATCTCGCCAAACTGAGCCTCATACTTGGCCAGGTTGGTGGCCAGGGCTTGCTGGAGCGATTTGGCGTTTTGCGGCGTCATCAGAACACGCGCATAGACCCTGGTCTTCGGGCTATTGGGCAATAGACGGCAAAAGTCGACGATGATCTCGGATGAGGTGTGGGTGATGACCGCAAAGTTCGCATACGTGGCCTCCAGATCCGCCGGGATCTCGATGCTGATGCGTTTCTCCTCCCTGGGTGCGCCTGTGCCTGATCCCATTGTTCCTGCTCCTCTCTAGACTCAAGCCAGCTGAGATTCACATATCTTGCTGTGGAAAGTAGTTCTTTTCTCCTTGGCTTGGGTTCGTAACTCAGCGAGCTTCGCGAAAATCTACCCAAGATAGCTTGCCGAGGACGCCCGCCACATCAACCGATCGGCTGGGCAGATCCACCAGACTGAGCGTGTAGGTGACTGGGTTGCTCAATCCATCGAAAGCGTACTGCCCGTTGGCGTCGGTTACAGCCTGCGCGCTCCAGTCCCAGGCTCGAATCTGCACGCGCACACTCTGGAGCGGGGCGCCGTTGCGGTCATATACTTGGCCGCGAACGAGTATACGGCGCGCCTCGATATCCGAGTACCCTGGCGTCTGGCCGACAAACATGCCAGGGGTCGTCGTGCCTCCCCCCAGATCCTCGGCTGAGTCGGTTACATCATCCCGGCTTGCCTCTGGCAACGGGGAGGCCGCATTTTGGCAACGGGCCACCGCATCCTGGTGCTTGGTGAGCACACCAGGAGCTGACCGATTCACCTCGAGCGCGAGCCTATATTGGTCTGCCGCCGCGCACCACTGCTCTCTACCCGTCAACTCGTCACCATAGCCCACATAAGCCAGGTGCAACCTTTGCTCCACGTCCCGATAGCCAGGCTCAAGCGCATAGAGCGTTCTCAAAGGCTCCAAAGTCTGCGGCCAGTCGGTGCCCCAGTGCTGCATAGCGGCCGCATAGAGGCTCGCAAGCCGCTTGACGCGCTGCAGTTGGGCGTTGTCCGGCTGCATGGCCAGAGCTCGATCGAAGAGCTGAATCGCCTCGTCAAAACGAGCCGCCTCAACCGCCTGCAGCCCGGCTCGGTAGAAGGCCTCGAACAAGATCGCATCCACCTGGCTGCGCTGGTAGGCTGAGTCCAATGCCAGAAGCCTATCCGCGATGCTGAAAACGCGCTCCCACTCGCCAGCTTCAAAGGCTCCCCGCAACTCCTCATAGTAAGCGGCCTTGGTCTCCTCCAGCAGCATGGGCGTCGCGGTTGGCTGGCTCTGCAGTCTTTGGCGCACCTGGCTCAGACCGGCCTCAGCCCCTGTGTGGCCGGGATCCAGCTGCAGCGCGAGCTCAAACTCCGCCACGGCTAACTCGAGTTCGCCTCGCTCCGCATGGTTCACCCCTTTCAGATAATGCTCACTCGCGGCCTGTTGCTCCGCCTGTACCCGGTCATTCATACCATAGTAGACCGCCAACGCACCCACCCCAGCAATCGCCACCATGACTGCGAGTGCGATGGCGATGACGGCCAGGCTCAGGCCACAACCCTGTCGTTCTTGAACAGGCAGAGGCTCCGAGCTCGGCGCCGGCTTGTCAATGAGCAGCTTGGTAGCCTGCAGTTGTAGTCGATGCCCACAGTTGGAGCAAAAGAGCGATCGTCCAGCGATTCGGTGTCCACATTTGGGACAACGCATGGCCCCTGCCTCCGTCGACGCCTGACGTTCGGCGTCATCTACTCGCGCCATCACCCACCTGCGGCGCCAAAAGATAGGATGCTTCGCCCCGAAGCATCTAGGATACGGACGCCGACGGCGGCATGCAAGTTCCCGGCGAGCGGGCCGCGGGTACAATAGGGCTTCCCCGGTCGCACCTCAAAGGGTTCTCTGAGCAGGACCTGATCGTCACCGCGCACTTCCAACTCCCAGGCACGGTCACGTGGCGCGTAGACACAGATCTCAAGGTAGCCATCGCGTTGAGCGACGGCAAGGGCCGCCTGCTCGTTGGCGGCTGAGATCGGCCCGCACCCCACCACTGGATACCAGGTCTCGACCCATCCCACATCCTCCTGAGGAGCGAGGATCGCGTCATCCCAAAAGGTAGGCGTCAGTCCGCCCCACATCTCGACATACTGCGAGCCATCATCGGTATAGGCGCCTGCATCACCAAAGCCGAGCCCAAAGCCAAACAGTTTGACGCCGCGCGCGATCTCGGGGGGAAAGGCGCGCAGCATCCCGATCTGCGTGGCCTCGTCATACACCACGGTAAAGGGCACATCGAGTTCGGGGGCGAATAGGCCTAACCAATCGCGCCAGGTCTCGTAGCGGCTCAGGTTCCGGCCGCCGTAGATCGGCCAAGCCATGCGCTGACCGGCCTCCGGCAGCCCACGATCGCCCCGACTGTGGATGATCACCTCGGAAGCAGGGTAGTCAAAGCGCAAGCTGGGCTGCACACTGGGAGATCCAGGCGAGAGCATGGCATTGATCCAATATTGGAGCGACTGGGGCTGGGAGCTGGCGTTGGTCAAGGTTGAGTCAATCGTAAAGGCGGCCTCCGCCGGCCGCAGCGTGACCGCGACGCGGGCCTCGATCTCCCGGCTCTTTTCGAGAATGCTCAGGACCAGCGTGGCCGCCCCATCCGCGTGTCGCTCAACCTCGACGTCCCAAGGCTCGGCCGTCACATAGCCGTGCTCGTTCACCGGGAGGCAGAACTCGATCCCGCCCACGGCCAGCCACCAGCCCTGATCCTCTGGCCCCCAGTGGGTGGGTTTGATCACCGAATTGTTGTATAGCAGATCCTGGCCTGTAGGGAGAAAGCGGCACTGGTAGATGCGGCCGCCCAGCTCGGGCAGGATGGTCAGTTCGAGATACTCGTTCCGCAGCAGCACGACCTCGTAGCTGTGCGGCTCGGCAGGACCCACGCGATCCCGATGCAGAAGCGGATAAGGATGGCCGGCCTTGTTTGGATCGGTGTAGAGCGCCTGCTCATAGGCATAGGTCGAGATGGTCCGCTCAGCCCAGCTGACCTCGACGCTTGGATACGGCGTCGGGCTGGCGGTGGGGTTCGCGGTGGGACTGGTGATAGGCGAGGCGATCTCGGTCGCGGTGCGCGTCGGAGTTGAGCTCGGGCTCTCGACGATGGCCGCAGCCGTGGGCGCGAGCAACTCGAAATACCCCAACGCACGGCCGGCGTTGCCCTCGCCATCGCGCGCCTCCACGGCGATCCGGTGTGACCCTGGTGATAGGCGGCGCGTATCGAGATTGTGTCTCAGGGTGTTCCCATTCACCCGGTAGACCAGGCGATCATCCAAAAAAAGCGCCATCTGCGCCACCGACGCGTTATCGCGCGCCTCGGCGATGATCTTGAGCCCATCTTCAGGCGCGACACCCGCCGGCAAAGGCTGCAGCGAAACCTCGGGCGGGGCGCTATCGCGTAACGATTCGGCGATTTGGACGGCCTGACCGCAGCGAGCATCCACAAGAATCGTGGCCGGGCTGTAGCCGGGCTCCTCAAGACGGAGTGTGTGCTGCCCGGGCGGTATCTCCAGGTTGCGCGGCGTCCGTCCGCTGGGGGTGCCGTCGATGATGATCCCCACCTCGGCAGGGGTCGAGATGGCGCGCACCGTGACCGCGCAGGCCGTGGGCGTGGCAGTCGGGGGGTGGAGCGTTGGCGAGACGCTGGCCTGCGCCACGGTCGCGGCCTTCTGCTGGCACCCACTGAACCCCAGGCTGAGAACGCTCAGGAGAGCAAAAAAGAGGCCGCCCCACAACAGCGCGGACGGCCTGAAAGAGTGTATACCTGACGTGGCTGCCACCCACGGCATGACGCTCAAGAGCTTGTGCAGCATGATGACATTATAGTGCATAGTCTGACGAGGGCAAAAGCTGGCGGGCCGATCACTCCGCTCGCCTGCGGCAAGGCGATGGGCCAACGGCAGGCAGCTGAGGGATAGGGAGAGCAGCCCCTTGACGGGGGCGCGCGAGATGGATAAGGTTGATGCCAGCATGGACCAGAGGAGGCAGCTCATGGCGGAACAGGGAAAACAGATCGCGATCGAGTGGGTGGAGGCCCACAAGCCCCTGCTTGTCGACACCCATCAGTTCCTGTGGCAGAACCCGGAGGTGGGTCTGCAGGAGCTCAAGGCGGGCAAGCGGCTAGCGGACATCCTTGAGGAACACGGCTTTGCCGTGGAGCGCGGCGTGGCGGGGATGCCCTCCGCGTTCGTGGCGACGTACGGCTCGGGATCACCGTTGATCGGCATGATGGCCGAGTTGGACGCCCTGCCGGAGCTTTCGCAAAAGGCGGTCCCCTATCGTGAACCGGCCGTGGAGGGCGGCGCTGGCCATGGCTGCGGCCATTGCGGCTATGCCACCGCCGCCCTGGGCGGCGCTCTGGCAGCCAAAGCGGCCATGGAGGCGCTGCACCTGCCGGGCACGATCAAATGCTTCGGCTGTCCGGCTGAGGAGACCTTGGTGGGCAAGGTCTTTATGGTCCGCGACGGGATCTTTGACGGGCTGGACGCCTGTCTGGGACACCATCCCGGATCGACCAACTCGGTCGGCCTGGGCAGCGGCAACGCCATGAACTCGGTCAAGTTCGAGTTCTACGGCAAGGCCAGCCACGCCGGCGGGTCGCCCGAGCAGGGCATCAGTGCCCTGGACGCCGTGGAACTGATGAACATCGGCGTGAACTATATGCGCGAGCATGTGGTCCAAGAGACGCGCATGCACTATGTGATCGAGGCAGGCGGCCACGAGCCCAACGTGGTGCCAGCCTACGCCCGCAGTTGGTATTATGTGCGCGCGCCAACGCGCGAGTTGGTCGAGCAGTACTACGCCTGGGTGCTCAAGATCGCCGAGGGCGCCGACCTGATGGCGCGCACCACCCACAAGGTGCGCTTTCTGAC
>JAFGLK010000326.1 GCA_016928125.1 Anaerolineae bacterium | reverse complement strand
CGGCGTCACGCCGTAGACCCACATGAAGGTAGCCGCCTCGTCTCCCAGGATATCGGCGACCTCATGGGCATCCCAAAGGAAGAACTTGCCCTCCTCGCCCTCGCTATCGGCGTCCTGGGTGGCATAGAAGCCCCTCGCCGGGTCGGTCATCTCGCGCAACACATAGTCGAGCGTCTCCTCCGCGATAGCGCGAAACAGCGGCTCGTCGGTCATCTGCCAAGCGTGCAGGTACACGCGGGCAAGTTGGGCGTTGTCGTACAGCATCTTCTCAAAGTGAGGCACCAGCCAGATCGCATCCACCGCGTAGCGGTGAAAGCCCCCGCCCAACTGATCGTATAGGCCGCCGCGAGCCATCGCATCGAGGGTACGTGTGGCCATCTGCAAAGCGCGTTCATCACCAGTGCGGTGGGCATATCTCAGCAGAAATTCGATCAGCATCGGCTGCGGGAACTTGGGACCGGAGCCCCAGCCAGCGTACTGCTCATCAAAGCCAGCAGAGATCCCCTCGACGGCGCGCTGCAAGGTGAGCTCAGAAAGGGGGCCTCTATGTCCAGGTCCACCGGTGGCGTTCTGCGTGACGACCTCCGTGATCTGCTGGCCGCTGCTTTCCAGCTCGGCCCGTCGCGTCTGCCAGGCCTCGGCGATCGCTCGCAGCAGCTGCGAAAAGGCCGGCATGCCGTAGCGCGGTTGGGGCGGGTAGTAGGTCCCCCCGTAAAAGGGCCGGCTGTCGGGCAGCAGAAAGACCGACATGGGCCACCCGCCGCTGCCGGTCATGGCCTGGACGGCGGCCATATAGATGCGGTCCAGATCTGGCCGCTCCTCGCGATCCACCTTGATGCTGACGAAATGCGCGTTGAGGATCGCGGCCACGGCCTCGTCCTCGAACGATTCATGGGCCATCACGTGGCACCAATGACAGGCCGAGTAGCCGATGGAGAGAAAGATGGGCTTGTCCTCGGCTCTGGCCTTATTCAGGGCCTCCTCGCCCCAGGGGTACCAGTCCACGGGGTTGTGGGCATGTTGAAGCAGATAGCGGCTGGTTTCCCCGCTGAGATGATTCGCGCACATGCTCTATGCCTCTCGCCCGACGACGGTCATGTACAGGACGCTCTCCGTCTGGCCGTCCACGCCCAGGAGCGCGTTGACCTCCTCGTCGTACAAGGCCGCTATCTGGCAGCTCCCCAGGCCCTGCGCCACGGCTGCGAGGGCCACATTCTGGGCGATGTGCCCGGCGTCGAGGTAGATGTAGCGGTAGGCGCGCTCGTCGTATTTCCACTTGCTGCGCGCAAAGATCGCTGTCCAGATGAACACGGCATCAGCCTCGGCCGCCATACGCTGGTTTAGAGCGGCCCGGGCCACCGCCAGGCGAAAGTCGCCGCTCTGGAGCTCTTCCAGGGCATGGGCTTCCACCTGGTAATGATAGATGCCAGGCCCGATCCCCTCTACCTGGTGAACGACGACATAGGTTTCGACGGGGTAGAGCGCCCCTGCCGAGGGGGCCGTCCGGAAGGCGAACTCTCCCGTTCGATGGGTGATGCCCTGCGCGGCCCACAGCAGCCGCGAGAGCTCCAGCTTGGTCACAGGGCGCCCTCCAAAGGACCGCACGCTGCGCCGGTCGCGCAAGGCGCTCCATAGCGAGGCGCCGCCTTTGGTGCTGGGCGCATCGAAGGCCACGGTCTGCGCCCGGGGGTACGTCTTGTAGGCCTCGGGCTGGTTGGCCCAATCCAGACCACCCACAAGCATCTGGCCGCGCACATATTTGGTCTCGCTCTGAAATCGATCCCCTATTCCTGAATCCATCTCGCTCCCTGCCCTATACGCAAAGACGCGGCAAAGCTCAGAGGATGCCAGCCTGCCACAACGCTCTTGGCTGGTCGATCACACAAAGAGCGTCACATTCGCGTTCCGCGCCTCCTGAATGTACGCGCCCACGGCCCCGTACTCGTCGATCAGGTCCTCGCGCAGGTCGGCTCGCGAGACGCCCATGATCTCCATGGTCATCTCGCAGGCGATGATCTTGCCGCCCAACTCGTGAAAGTCAGACATCAGACGCTCAAGAGATACAACGTTCGCCTTTTTCATGCGCCGTCGCATCATCCAGCGGCCCAGCCCGAGGAAGTTCATCTTGGAGAGGGGCCCCTTGTCCAATCCGCCCTTCTTGAGGCGCAACAGGCCCCAGAAGGTAAAATACAACGAGACCTCCATCCCCATGGATAGGGCGCCATTGGCGATGATCAGAGCGCTATAGAGCTTGTCCATATCGCCGCTGGCGACCACGATGGTGGTGCGTTCTTCGCTCATCTGGCCCCCTAACGGCGAATGCGAATCGTCCAGTTGTCCTCCACGCCCTCGACGCCCAGGAGCTCGAGCTTGAGCGCCTCCACCGCCATGGGGATCTCTTTCATCGAGGCCGGGTGGGTTCCCACCACCTGGATCACATCGCCGGGAGATGCCTTGCGCAAGGCTTTGCGCGTCTCGACCAGCGGTACGGGGCAAGTCTGGCCCCTCACATCTACGTGAATCTCCGTCATGCTACACCTCAATCCACAAACTCGACGGCCACCTGCTCCACATCCCACAACGGCTCTATCTTTTCCACGATCTCCTCGCGGATGTTGTTGGCGAACTGGTGGTCGCTGGGCAGATCGATGACGACCCGCACCTGCCCCCCCTCAAATTCGATGTCGCGCACCAGTTTGGTGCGCACCAGATCGAGGCCTACCACCGGGTTCATGACCCGCTTGAGTCGCTTGCGGATCTCCTCGACCGTGGTGGGCACGCGCTCCTTCACCAGGCCGTGGCGCTCCTCATAGTTCTCAATTGCGGCGCGCAGCCCGTCCACCGCCAGCACCGAGCAGTGGGTCTTGATGGGCGGCAGACCCCCCAGCGCCTCCGAGGCCTCCTGCCAGCTGATCTCCTTGGCCTCCTCGATGGTCTTGCCTTTGGCCAATTCGGTGATAATCGAGCCCGTGGCGATGTTCGAGGCGCAACCGTACGATTCGAACTTGATATCGTCGATACGATGGCTTGCCTCGTCCACCTTGAGATAGACGGCAACCATATCGCCACAGGCGGGGCTGCCCTCCACCGACTTGGCGTCCGCATCCTCGATGCGCCCCACGTTGTGCGGATGACGAAAATGCTCCATGACCTTTTCGCTGTACGGCAATGGCATCTGACTTACTCCTTCCCCAGAGGGCTGATGGCCCTCAAACTGGTGATCACGTCGGCGATCGCATCGGCGACGGCGTCTACATCCTCAGGCCGATTGTAGCGGCCAAAGGTAAAGCGGATGGATCCATGGGCGCGCTCGTGGTCGCCGCCGATGCCTAGAATCACGTGGCTTCCCTCAAGCGAGCGGCTGAAACAGGCTGAGCCGGTGCTCACGGCGAATCCGCGCAGATCCAGATGCAGCAGCACCGATTCCCCCTCGACGAACCGGAATGAGACATTGGCGTTCTGCGGCAGTCGCAACGCGGGATGGCCGTTCACGCGCGCGTGAGGGATCTGCAGCAGCTTGGCCGTCAAGCCGTCCCGCATGGCCCGCAGGCGCTCGGTCTCCTCCGGCGTGACCAGCCCCACGGCCTGGGCAAAGCCCACGGCGCCGGGGATGTTCTCCACACCCGCCCTCAGGTTAAACTCCTGAAAGCCGCCGTCCATCCATTTGGCCAACGGCGTGCCCTGGCGCACGTACAGCCCACCGATGCCCTTGGGACCGTGCAACAGGTGGGCCGTCACCGTGACCAGGTCCACTGGCACTTGCCTGACGTCCAACGGCACGCGCATGAAAGCGTGAGTCGCGTCGGTATGGAACAAGACCCCCTTCTCGCGGCAAATGGCCCCGATGGTTGCGATATCTTGCAGCGTACCGATCTCTTGGTTGGCCATCTGGACCGTCACCAAAGACGTATCCGGGCGAATCGCATCCCGCAGATGGTCGAGATCAACCCGGCCATGTTCGTCGAGCTCCAGATAGGTGGTCTCAAAGCCCTGCCGCTCCAGGGAGCGCACGCTGTAGAGCACGGGAAAATCTTCGATCCGCGTGCTGATCACGTGGCGGCCTTTTTTCTCCGCCAAGGCGAGGGCCACACCCTTGATGGCGATGTTGCTCGATTCGGTGCTGCCGGAGGTAAAGATCAGCTCCTCCTCCCCACCTCCCAGCGCCCCCGAGATCGTCGCCCTGGCCGAGGCCAATGCATCTCGCGCATCGATGCCCAACGAATAGCCAAACTGCGATGTCGCGACCGCATAAGTAGCAAAGAAATAGGGACGCATGGCCTCCAGCACGCGTTCGTCCATGCGCGTGGCGGCCGCATTATCCAGATAGATGAACTGGTCGAGCACCTCTACCTCCACTTGCCGCGCCCACTAGACCTCGTCGCCCCAGACAATCGCAAACTCGTACGCGATGGCATCCTGCGGGCAGACCTCCTCACATAGGGCGCAGCCTTCACATTCCTCGGGATGGATGACCTCCACGCATTCGGGCCCCATCTGCAGGACGCCCTCAGGGCAGGCGCTCACGCACAGTCCGCACAGCGTGCAACGACTCTTTGTGATGTGGGGCGCCGATGATGCGTCCATGGCT
>JAFGLK010000325.1 GCA_016928125.1 Anaerolineae bacterium | reverse complement strand
TGCTTAGCGCCCCAGGCAGGACTCGAACCTGCGGCCCACTACTTAGAAGGCAGTTGCTCTATCCTCTGAGCTACTGGGGCGAAAACCGTCCAAAACGATCAACACACGCTGACCCTGCCTCCGAAGTGTGTTGCTCGTCTTCAGCCCCATTCTACTCCACAAGGGTTCACCGTCAAAGTAGAGTCTCCCCGGCGTGAACACGCAGGGCCACGTGTTGGGCTCGGAGACCTCTTCGATGGCGCTCTGGGCATGGACCGGGCGCAGCCTTGGGGGTCAGTAGCGGATCATCCGACTAGCGGAGGCACCGCCTCTGCGTCTGCATAGCCAGCCGCCCGCTAGGCCGGCCACAAAGCCCCCGATATGTGCAAACCAGGCGACCCCACCGCTTGCCACGGCTCCCAAAGCCATGACCCCGCTGAAGAGCTGCAGGACGAACCAGAGGCCGAGCACGATGAGTGCAGGTACCTCAACAAAGCGGATGAAGCGAAACACAAAGACCAGAGTGCGCACACGGGTGTGGGGGAACAGCACGATATAGGCTCCCAGCACGCCAGCTACGGCTCCACTGGCGCCGATCGTCGGTATCCGAGATGTCGGGTACACGGCGATCTGTGCAAAAGCAGCAATGAGACCTGATACCAAATAGAAGACCAGGAATCCCAGTGGCCCCAGACAGTCCTCAACGTTGTCGCCAAAGATCCAAAGGTAGAGCATGTTGCTCAGGATATGCATCAGGCTGCCGTGGAGAAACATCGACGTCAACAGGCTGGTCGCCGCGCTCAGGCCCCACTGCTGGGTCACCTCGTAGGGGATCATGCCCGCCTGCAAAATGAACTGCTCCATCTCGCGCTCGGGCAGCAGCACCTGGTATAGGAAAACCACGACGTTCAGTGCGATGATCAGAATCGTGACAATGGGCGTGCGCCGCCGGGGATTAACATCGCCGATAGGTATCATCAAGTGCTCTCCATATGCGTGCGCTCTCGCAGGTCCCAGACAAAGGGGTCAATCCAGATCATTGTATCTCTTTGATAGGCCGGGCGCGAATTCTCGCCAGTCCAGGGCCGGCGCAGCGCGTGGCCACCAAACACATGGCCCCTCCCGTTAGAGAGGGGCCATGTATAGGAGTGGAGGTGAGGAGTGTCAATGGCAAGGGGTAGTTCGCGATTGCTCACTCATATATCACCAATCTTTATCGAAATTATACACAATAAATGGCGAAATGTCAAGAGGGAATTTACGCCTTTCATACCAAAGGTCAAGATGCCCGGCGCATGCCCTCACGCAGACGCTGCATCCAGGCTGCCACCTCGACCTCCAGCTGAGCGAGCCCCGCGGAGCTGCTTGCGCTCCAGGCGCTCAAGCTGACGCATAGCCCGACACCGGCCAGGGCAACAAAGAGACCGATCCATAGTGCCCAGAACGCAGGATCTCCAAACCCGACCTGGAGCGGAGCCAATCCTTGTGGCCATGAGACAGTGCGCTGTAGGACCCCTGGCTGGGGGGTGTATTTGGAGGCTAGAGAAGACAAGTGCTCGGGAATCGAAAGGGCAAGGATTGTCAGGGCCAAGAGCAGCGCTGCGGCAGGAAGCCACACGTCCAAGGGCAGCAAGCGCCAGTCATCGTCCTCCGCTTGCACCGAAAGGCCGGACTCCTCAGCAATGGCAGCCATGATGCGTGCCGTCAGGCTGGCATCGGCGGCGTATGGCGGATAAGTGCGCAGCCCATGCTCGACGCAACGCAATTGCTGGAGATAGCCTTGGCACGCGGCACAGATCGCTAGATGATCTTGCAGCGCTGCATATTCCGATGTGTGTGGCTCACCATCGGCCACGTATTGCGGCAAGATGTCTGACATGGTCTCACAGTAACGCATCTTTCATCTCCGGCTGAAGGTGGGGTTGCAGGCACTGGGCCAGCGCCTTGCGTGCCCGGTTCAAATGAGCCTTAACCGTCCCGAGTGGCAGAGACAGGAGGTTGGCGATCTCAGCATACGATAGCTGTTGCTGATAGAACAACACTATGACCAGGCGATACTTTTCCGGAAGGCTACCGACTCGGGCCCATAGGATCGCGTCACGCTCTCGCTCTACGACGACACTCGCTGGATCGCCTTCCCTGTCAGAGAGCCGATCCAGGGCCACATCGTCGTCCACGATGCGCAACTGCCCGCGCAAAGCCCGGCGCTGGTTCAGGCAGGTGTTCAGCGAGATGCGATATAGCCAGGTTCGAAAACTCGATTCCCCCCGAAAGCTGGGCAGCGCGCGCCATACCCGCAGGTAGATCTCCTGGGTGGCATCCTCGGCCCTTTGCCAGTCGCCCATCACGCTCAAGGCCATACCGAAAACGTGGCTCTGGGTGGCATCGACCAGGCGGGCAAACGCAGTCTGGTCCCCCAGACGAGCGCGTTCCACCGCCTCGGCAAGAGGATCAGCGTTCATACTCTCTCCCACGCCTGATTCTGGGATGCACAGCCCTCATGTCGCTCAGCGCTTGGCTGCCTTGTCCGGCGGGACGCCTGGGCTCGCAGCGGACCGCTGCCCATTGTGTCCTCGAGACTCGAAGGGAGGCTCAGGATTGCCTCCGTTGTCGGCCAAGTCGGGGGCCTGATGCGGTGAAAATTCCCCCGTCGCCTCGACGCCCGTCGCCTCGACGCCGGACACACTCGCCGTCGTGCCCGGGGTGAGAAAGTAGATCAGGATCATGCCCAATCCCACGAACAGGGGCAGAAAGCCGGCGAGCAGCCAGACCCCCACGCCGAGTGTAGCCAGGCCGAGCAGAAGGGCGAGGCCGCTTGTGGCCGTGATCACGCCACCCCACAGCACGCCCCGGCTGCCATGAAATTTGGCCCGATCTCGCCAGTCGGGCGCATCGAGCGGCAGGCCGAGCTGTGCCAGAGCCACGCGCTCTTTATACCGGATGTAGCGATTCAGTGTGATGAAGATCAGCAGCAGTAGTACCAGGAGCACTGGAAGCAGAATGATCGTCAGTACGGAAAAGCCCATGCTACCCTCCGCGCAGGTGATCAGATCGCGCGCATCTGGTAGACCCAACCCCGATGGCCAAGGTTGCAGATGGGCCATCCCAGAGGCGGCCTACGGCTTCAAGTTCAACGCAGAGGCAATGCGGTCTCGTGTGCTGCGGATCTCACGATGGGATATGGGGCTCTCCGCGTCAAGCAGGATCACCTCGAGGGTCACATAGCCATCGAAACCGCCCCCCAATAGGGCTTGCGCTACAGCTTCCACTTCGACATTGCCCTCGCCCAGAGGCCAGTGCCGATCGGAAGATCCGTCGTTGTCATGTACGTGGATTTCCCAGATCGGGATAGGACAGGAGGCGACAAAGTCAGCCGGCGTGTTTGCCTCTAGCAGCCTGCTGCGATGGGCGATGTTGAGATGTCCGAGGTCAAGCAGCATTCCGAGCGCAGGATCGCCCAGGCGAGCATGCAGTCTGTGAAAATGTTCCATCGCGCAGTTGATGACCCAGTTCTCGATGCCCACCTGGATGCCCAACGGCCCAAGGATATCGAGGGCCATCTCCAGTGCGCCAGCGGAACCGTCCTCATCGTAGACGCGGCGGTTGCCGGGCGCAACCTGATATCCCGGATCGAAGCTCATTACCTTGATCGCGCCGTGTTTGCTGTGGAAGCGAGCTACGGCCTCGATCTCGGCCCGCACGCGCGCTGGCTGCTCATCTGACGCGCAATCGCCGATCGCTCCATGTACCACAGCCGACATACCATAGCGTGTCATGAGTGTCTGGAGCTCCGGGTCATTTGGACCCATGTCCGGAGGCGGGAGGCTCGACAGGAGCGCGACCGTGCCAAAGCCCAGCTCCTGTGCGAGGGCCAGCTTGGTTTCCATCGAGGGAGCTTCGATGTTCCATGTGGCGATTGAGAGGTGCATGTTCTGCGTCCCTTTGCGCAACCAGGCTGGATACAGACGAATCGACTGATGGATCGAGATGAGCCACACGGCCCTGGCGGTGGTAGGTGGAGGTGCCCGCAAGCCATTCTACCAGCCCACCGGAGGGTGTCAAAAGCCAGTGCGGTGCACATGTCTGCATGCCCCTGGGCCATGAGTCGAGGAGTCAGACATCCGGCCGGCGTTTGACCCGCCGGCAGCACCAGCGGCATAATGCCACCATGGCGACAGCCTGCGGGCCAATGTGGCTGAACCTCGCTCGTTGCGAAGGGCCCCGTGGCGCCCACAGCGAGGCAGGAACCTGTATGGGAGGCAAACAGATGAAGATTGTCGGGATTGAGACCTATCTGGCTCCATTTTCGGCCGATCCGACCGGGCCGGGCAACCGCAACATCCCGTTTGTGCGTGTGCTCACAGATGAGGGCATCCACGGCGTGGGCGAGGCCTTTACGGTGGGGCCTGATCTCGCCACGGTCAAAGCGATCGACTATTTCGCCGAATGGTTGGTCGGCCGAGATCCAATGGACATCGAGGGCTTGTGGCAGTTGATGTACAATGGATCGCGCTTCCCCACCGGTTCGCTGATCACGGCCGCTATCAGCGGGATCGAGCACGCATTGTGGGATATCAAAGGCAAGGCGCTGAATGTGCCGGTCTATCAGCTCGTCGGAGGCAAGTGCCGCGATCGCGTGCGCGTCTACCAGGGAGTTGGGGGGCGCACGCCCGAGGAACTGGCCGCGAGCGCCGTTGCCCTGGTGGAAAAGTATGGCTACACAGGGCTGAAGACCAGCCCCTGGCCGCACGGCGAGAGGCTATGGCACGACATGGGCTTTGCCGAGATGGTCCGGGGCGCCGAGACGCAGCTCGAGACGTTGAGGGAAGCCGTGGGCGACGCGGTGGATATCGGCCTGGATGCCCACGCCCAGGCCTTTGAGCCGGCCAAGGCGCTGGCGCTCTGTCGCGCTCTCGAACCCTATCGCCCGCTCTTTATGGAGGAGCCGCTGCGCGCCGAGAACCGCAGGGCGCTGGGCCATCTACGCAGCAAATCGCCCATTCCCATCGCCACAGGCGAGGCGCTCTTCACGAAATTCGAGTTCCGCGATCTTTTCGCCCACCAGGCCGTGGATATCGTTCAGCCGGATATCTGCATCGTCGGGGGTCTGTGGGAGATGAAAAAGATCGCGGCCATGGCGGAAGCCGAATATGTGGTGGTCGCACCCCACAACCCGTGCGGGCCCATCGCCAATGCCGTCAATTTCCATTTTGCTCTCAGCACTCAGAATTTCCTGATCCTCGAATATCGTCCGGACGATGTGCCGCATCGCCGCAATCTGATCGACGAGCCGATCCCGCTCAAGGACGGCTATCTCCTGCCGCCGGATCGTCCCGGCTTGGGGGTTGATCTGGTGCCGGAGAGTTTCAAGGATTACCAGTATCACGCCTGGCACAGGCCCTTTCTGTGGCGGGTCGATGGGAGCTTTGGCCATCAGTAGCGTGCCCGTTCAAGAGGACAAAGCTTGCGCCTGAGCAAGACTTGTCCGCCTCGCCACACGGTCGCCAAACAACGACCGTCACGAAAGAGGGCTAGCCCTTCCTCGTGACGGTCGCTCTGCCTCATCTGCGCGCTGCTGCCCCTTTCAGGCGCTTTGCACGCATTTCATCAAGGCCTTCATGTAGCCGATCGCGTAGGCTCGGCCCCGATGGCCCCAGGGCGTGTCGTTGACGACGCCGGGCGTGTGATCGACGATCAGCACGCCCTCAAAGCCGGCCTCGTGGTAGGCGCGCATGGCCTTGAGCATGTCGATGCGCCCGTTGTCGATAAAGGTCTCGGCAAAGTTCGGCACGGTGCTGTCAACATTGCGAAAGTGCACATAGGCGATCTTTCTGCGGCTCACAAAGTAGCGGATGGCGTCATAGATCTCCTCGGGCGTGTGGTTCATCTCTGACACGGTGCCCTGGCAGAACTCGATGCCGTTGGCGGGACTATCCATGATCTCCATCACGCACTTGTAGGCGTCCAGGCTACGGATGATGCGCGCCGTGCCGGCGATCTCGGGCACAGGCGGATCATCGGGGTGCAGGGCCAACATGACGCCTTCCTCCTCGGCCACGGGCAGCACGGCCTTGAGAAAGTAGGTCAGATTGTCCCAGACCATCTCGTCGGTGAAACGGCCATGCTCAAAGAGCGGCTCTTGCTCTTGATCGGCATGATGATAGATGGTGACGTGCGCCCCGCCGCGGCCGCGCGGGCTGCGCTCGGTGCGCTTGACGCCCACCAGCATAAAATGATAGCCCAGCACATGGATGCCGGCTCGTCCCATGTTGCGGATCGTGATGCGCATCTTTTCGATTTCCTCATCGCGGCCAGGCGCCCCGATGCGGATCTTTTCGTAAAAGCGCGACGGGACGTTCTCGATGGCGTAGAGCCGCAATCCCTCCGCCTCGACGCGAGTGCGCATCTGCAGCAGATCCTGAAACTCCCAATAGCCATCGCCGCGTAGCTCGGGGCTGTGCACGATGAGGTTCCGCACCCCCAGTTGCTTGGCGAGCTGCATCCGCTCTTCGTCCAATTCGTGAATGGCGCCCAATCCCAGTTCCACGTTCCATCCCTCCGTGTCATCTTTTCTGAGTTGATCTTACTCTACGCAGCGCAGCAGGCCCTTCATGTACCCAAAGGCGTAGGCCCGGCTGCGATGTCCCCAACGGCTATCTCCCACCATGCCCGGCACATGATCCGGAATGAGGATCCCGTCGAACCCTGATTCATGGTAGGCGCGCATGGCCTCGAGCATATCCACCTTGCCGTCGTCGATAAAGGTCTCCTCGAACTCCTCCGCCCTGCCGCGGACGTTGCGAAAGTGGACATAGGCGATCTTCCCGCGGCTGGCAAAGTAGCGAATGGCGTCATAGACCTCCTCGGCTGTGGCGCACATCTCGGCGACCGTGCCCTGGCAGAACTTGACCGCATGGCTGGGGCTATCCACCAACTCGCTGGCGCGCTTGTATGCCGCCACGCTGCGCAGGATGAGCGGGGCGCCCCCGATCCTGGGCACCGGCGGATCATCCGGATGGAGGGCCAGCCGCACGCCCGCCTCCTCGGCCGCAGGCATCACCGCGTCGAGAAAGTACTTGAGATTGGCCCAGACGACCTCTTCCTCCTCGGGGCCAGCATACAGCTTGGGCGCGCGGGCCACGTCGGCGTGGCGATACACGGTCACCCACGCCCCGCCACGAGTGACGGGCAGATAGCCCGTGCGCCAGGCGGTCCCCGTCTGGTTGAAATGGTAGCCGAGGATCGGGATACCAGCCTGACCCATGTGGCGCACGATGCGGCGCACGTTCTCGATCTGCTCGTCGCGGCCGGGCAGGCCCAGGCGAATGCGATCGTAAAAGCGCTCCGGCATGCCCTGAATGGCCCCCAGCTCCAAGCCAGCCCTTTCGACGCGCCGACGCACCTCTCGCAGGTCTTCATAGCTCCAGACACGATCCGTTGGCAGGTCGCTTCCCTCTGCCAAGATGGCATCGGCGCCGAACTGGCGCGCAAAAGCGAGCATCTCGGCGTCCAGGCGCCCACCCGATCTGAACCCCAACTTGATCATGCGTAGTTCCCTCCCCAAGGTATCTTTCCAAAGATGGATCTATCCAACCGATCCCCTCAGGCCAGAGATGCCGCCCCAGACCTGAGCCAGCCCCAGGCCCAGCATGAGCAGCACCGACAGCGCCAGCATCACGCGCGTCATGCTGGTATGCAGCTTCTGCAGCAGGCACACGGCGATGATGAGCACCTCTGAGGTCAGGATCATGGCGCCATAGAAGCAGGCGACGAAGGCCAGTCCCTCGATGGGCGCCCGCTGCCAGCCCTGCACCAGGAGAGGACCGCTCACGGTGGCCCAAAAGATGTAGACCACCGGGCTGAGCATATTCAGGGTGGCCGCTTGCAGCAAGGTGGTGCTGGGCGCTGTAGTCGGTGAGAGGTCGGCGTCCTGGCCCGTAGCGCGCAGCGCGCGCCAGGCAGCCCATGCCAGATAGAGCACAAAGGCGCCTCCCGCGATCTGGAGGGCCTCGAGGGTCCATCGGGGCAAGCGCGCCAGGAGCAGCAGGACTACCAGGATGATGGGGCCGTCGCTGACCAGCGGCGCTAGGGCCGTCACCGCGCCTCGGCGCCAGCCATACCGCAGTGCCTGAGAGAGCATATAGATCTGAAACGGCCCTGGGATGACAGCGGCGGAAAAGCCCAGAGCGACCGCTTTGAAGAGATAGCCCCAAGTTGTAGAGATGTCGATGATGCCGTTCCTCCACAAGTGGAAACCGCGTGTGGCAGCAAGGCCCTGGCTGTTGAGGGCTTGCCAGCGCGGCGAAACTATCTCGTCGCTTCCACAGCGTGGCTGCATCATAATCGGGCACCCTGACGAACGCAAAGGGGCCTCTACCCGACAGGCCTGAGGCTGC
>JAFGLK010000324.1 GCA_016928125.1 Anaerolineae bacterium | reverse complement strand
GGTAGCGTTGGTAGGCGTCCCACGTGCAGACGAGTGTCCTGGGGATGGGCATCCCTTGGGACGCCAGGAATTGCAGGTTACTGCCCTTGTTGCCGTGATTGCCTCTGCGCTGCGCTCTCCCCAACTCGCGCACGAACGCTCGCCGCATCTCCCCCTCCGCCATGCACTATGGCTTCCTCTGCGATCTACACCACCATCGAGGGGTCTCCTCTTCCACTGCGCCCACAGCACGTGTCGTGCAGGGCATCTCGTGGAGCCCAGAGGATTCCCCCAAGCTCCGAAGAACGGGGCGCGCCACACCTGCGGCGCCGCCAGGCATTGGGCGCTATTCGTAACGCAGCGCCTCGATCGGGTTCAACCGAGACGCGCGAAGTGCGGGATAGATGCCAAAGAACAGACCCACGGCGATCGAAAAGCCGGTGGCCAGGATGATGGTCGTTGCCGAGATGCTGTAGGTCAGGTTGCTGGCGATAGCCGAGGCGCCCAGGACGCCCAATGCGCCCACGCCGATCCCGATGCCACCACCGATCAAGCTGAGGACGATCGCCTCGACCAGGAACTGGAGCAAGATGTCGCGGCGCTTGGCGCCCACCGCCTTGCGAATGCCGATCTCGCGGGTGCGCTCGGTGACCGACACCAACATGATGTTCATGATGCCGATGCCGCCCACGATGAGCGAGATGGTGGCGATTAGCCCGAGAAAGACGGTGAGGAGCGCAAAGAGGCCGTCCAGCACCGAGGAGATGTCCTCCTGGGTGAGCACGGAAAAGTCGTCCTCGTCGCTGCGAAAGACCAAGTCATGCCGGCGGCGCAGTAGCTCGGTAACTCCATCCCGGGCGCGGTCGAGGTCGTCCTCTTCGAGCGCACGGGCATAGATCACCGAGACGGTGTAATCGCCCGAGACCGTGCGCCCACCAAAGAGGCGCGTCTGCGCCGTGGTGAGTGGGATGAACACCTGGTCGTCCTCATCGTTAAAGGCGGTGCCGCCCTTGCTCTCCATCACGCCGACCACCCGAAAGGGCACCCCGTTGATGCGGATCGACTCGTCCAGCGGGTTACCCCGCAAGGGAAAGAGCTCCTCATACACCTTGCGCCCCAGCACAACCACCTTGGCCCGGCTGCGCAGGTCTGCGTCCTCCACAAAGCGCCCTTGCTCGGGGAAAAAGCTGCGCACGGTCTGATAGTCGGGCGTGACGCCGCTCACCGAGGTCTGACGGTTCTTGTTGCCGTACACGACGATGCCCGAGGCTGCGAATTCGGGCGCCACATCGCGCAGATAGAGATCGGCGGCCGCGGCTTTGATCGCCTCGGCGTCCGAGTAGGTGAGTGTGGAGGTGCTGACGCTGCGGATGAAATTGCTGCGCATGCTGGTGTTGGCGGCGGAGAGCTGGCCCGGCATGACGAACAGGATCGAGGAGCCGATCTCTTCGAATTGATCGGCGACGCTGGCGCGCACGCCCTGGCCCACCGACACCAAGATGATCACCGCGCTGACGCCGATGACGATGCCCAGGGTGGTGAGCACCGAGCGCAGCTTGTTGGTGCCCAGCATCGTGACGGCCATGATCACGTCATCGAAAATGGATGCCAGACGCAAGGTCCCCCTCCAGATGAACTAGCGCCGCGATCGCCCCCCCGTGATGACCTGGCGCGGGCTCAGCCCAACGTCATGAAGCTGGCCCCTACTGGGCCCCGGGAAAGCTGCCGCGCATCATCTCGCGAAAACGCTCGCGATACGATGTGCTCCGCCGCAGCACCAGGTCCCCCTCAGAGAGGCCCGAGAGCACCTCGCTCAAGTTGTCATTATAGAAGCCGGTCTCAATGCGGACCAACTCGGTGCCCGTGGCGGTGCGTCGCGCCACGTACTTGTCGCCCGTCTCATCGTCGATCATGATAGCGCTGTTCGGCACGGTGAGTCGATCCTCGTACAGCTCGGTGACCACGTTGGCGTTCACAGTCAAGCCCTCGCGCAGCGGCACGTCGCACTGGATGATATCCACCCGCACCTCGTACGAAACGATGCCCGAATCGCTCTGTGCCAGAGGCGAGAGGTAGACGATCTCGCCCTCAGCCTCGGCTCCCACAAAGGCATCCAGCGTGATCTCGACCAGTTGGCCTTCGCGCACCTGCGCAATGTCGGCCTCGTCCACGTTGATGGTAATATGATAGCGTGAGTCATCCACGATGGTGATGACGGGCTGGGCGGTCTCGACGAGCTCGCTAACCTGGGCATCCACCTGGGCAATCAGGCCGTTAAAGGAGGCGCGGATGCAGGCCTCCTCCAGAGAGAGTTGCGCCTCCTCGAGGGCGGCGCGCGCCTGGGCCACCTGCGCCTCGGTGGCGGCCAGATCCTCCGATCGTGCACCGGCCTTGAGCAGGGCCAACTGGGCCTCGGCCTGCAGCTGCTGGGCGCGCGCCACATCGGCCTGCGCGCTCGCCTGCGAGAGATTGGCTTTGGCTGTCTCCAGGGCGGCCTCGCTCTGCGCCACCTGGGCGCGCGCCGCCGACACATCCTCGGCGCGAGGGCCGGCCTTTAGCTCCTCGAGCTGCAAGATGGCGATGTCAACCTGCGACTCAGCCGCGGCCACGCGGCCCTGAGCCGCCTCATAGTCCGCCGTGCTGTAGCCCGAGGCGCCCAGGGCGTCGCGCTGGCCTTGCTGACCCCATAGGTCGTTGCGGGCCAGCTCGATCCGCTTCTCGGCGATCTGGAGGGCGAGCTCGGTGGGACCAGCCAGCAGCTTGGCCAGGCTGGCCTGAGTGCCCGCCAGGGCGGCCTCGGCGGCTGAGACGTTGGCCTGAGCGCTCTCGGCCGCTGCCTCCGCGGCGCGCACATTGGCGCGGGCGATGGCCACGGCGGCCTCGTTGGCTGCGATCTCCTCGGCGCGGGCGCCAGCCTCCAGCTTGGCCAGTTGGGCCAGCGACCGGCTGACCTCGGCCTCGCTGCGGCTCACACTCTTTTGGATGTCGAATGTCTCGAGGCAGGCCAAGATCTCGCCCGCCTCGACCCGCTGCCCCTCGCGCACGTGCACCTCGGCGATGCGTCCGCGCACCTTGAAGCGCAGCGGATCCTTGCGCTCGAGCTCCACGTTCCCGCCTGCGCTGAGCTCCATCTTGATGGCGCCGCGTTCCACGGCCACCACCTCGCCCTCTATCTGCACGGCGCTGGCCGCCGAGCGCGGCGACAGGCGCCAGTAGGCAAAGCCCGAGATGATGACAATGAGGACCAGCCCAATAATGACGAGCGTTCTGCGCATGGCTTAAGCTCCCCTCGATGGGGTATAGAGAGCCCCCGGACTCGGGCCGTGACGACCTCCACCTGCCCTACCGGGGGCACGTGCATGGGTTCCAGGTTGGTCTGAGTTCAGGGGCCGTACAAGCGGGCCGTTGGACCGCGTGCATTCCCTCAGGGCGTCCGCCGGTCCACTCACGACATTATAGTCGACGAGTCTTGTTGCGTCAATCTATATTTTTACACGAGTTCAAACAACCAAACAGCGGTCATCTGAAGATTT
>JAFGLK010000323.1 GCA_016928125.1 Anaerolineae bacterium | reverse complement strand
GCCAGCCTCGTCTGGCGGATTACCCCAAGCTCATGGTGCAATTGCTGGCGCGCCCTGTCCATATCGTGCGGGTAGCGTTGAGGGAGCGCGCGCTGGCAGAGCATGGCCAGGAGTTCGTCGGCCGTCTGGCGGTTGGGCAGCGGCTGAGGAGGCAGCGCTTCGCTTCGAAAGTTCAGCTCCAGCTGACAGCGTTCTGCGATCTCGAGGGTGTTATCGATCGCCTGGGGGCAATGCGGAAAGAGGGCTCGCATCTCGGCGGCCGATTTTATATAGTACTCTGAGTTGGCGCGCAGCCACTGATGCGCTTCGGGCAGGGTCGTGTTGTGCGCGACGGCCACCAAGGTATCGTGTAGTTCGTGATCCTCGTGCAGCGCATAGTGGACGTTGTTGGTCGCCACGACGGGCAATGCGAGGCCGTTCGCGAGGTCGAGCAATTCTGCCACCAGCGCGTCGTCCTCGCGATGATGGTGCTTCTGAAGCTCTATAAAGAGATGGCGAGGGCCAAAATAGCGCTGCAATGTTCGCAGGGCCTCGATAGCGCTGCCTTTTTGGCTGGCCAGCAATGCCCCAGCGACCCAACCTTGGCGGCAGCCGGTTAGGGCAATGAGCCCCGTCGTCCTGCCGCCCAAAAGGCGCAGTGGCAACCTGGCATGCCCCTTGCCGCCGCCCAGTTGTGCGCGGCTGATGAGCCAGCACAGGTTGCGATAGCCCGTCCTGTTCTCGGCCAGCAGCCCCAGATGTTGGCCATTCTCCAGCGTGACCTCGGCTCCGGTGATTGCGCGCAGGCCGCGCTCTTGGGCGGCTATCGCAAAGCGGACGGCGCCATACAGCCCGTTGTGGTCCGTCAGCGCCAGAGCATCCATCTGCAGAGCCAGGGCGCGATCCAGGAGGGCTTCGGGCGTTGAGGCGCCGTCGAGCAGCGAGAAACAGCTATGGCAGTGCAGCTCTACATAGTCGCCCATATGCAGATCCCCTCCGGACAGGTCAAGACGTTAGCATCTCTCATCGCTAGCAGGGGCTCCAAAGCGAAACTCCTCCAGAGCGAGGCGATCTTTGACCACGAGCGCCAACACGTTCTTCACCCGCGCCTGGGCGACGCACTGGGGGGAATGTTTGCGCGCCATACCTAACAACGTCTCTTCCAGGCGCAGCCTGCTTTCGGTATGAGCGAACAATGCGAGCTGACTGCCGGTCGCCGGCTCCAGCCCACCCAAGGTGATCTCCAACTCTGAAATCCCTTGCCCCGTTTTGGGCATTTCATCGAGCAGGCGCGCCACGATGTGATGTAGCTTCTGGAGGCCCAAGGTCTGGCCCACCCAGGCGGAGCCCTCCCAGGTCTCGCCTGCGAACATGCGCACCTGAAGATGGAGCCTGCGGACGGCCAGGATGTGGCGCATTTTCTCGTCCCAGCTCTTTTGCACGGCAGTAGTGATCGCCGCCAACAGCGCGCCCTGATTGGTCTCTGGAACCTCGAATGTGATCTGGGTGTGAATGGCCCGTCGGCGTTGCGCTGCCAGAGGTTCGACGTCCTCTCCGCGCGCCCAACGATGAAATCGCAGACTATCTGGACCGAATTGCTCGACGACCGTCGCGGGCTTGAGCTCGGCGAATTGGCCGAGGGTTTGAAATCCCAGGATGGCGAGTCTGCGGCGCAGCTCCTCCGACAGAGGCAGCCAGCTCACCGGCAGGGGGGCCAGGTAGCTACGCGCTTGTTCGGCGATCAGATGATGGCCGCACGCAGAGCGCAGCGATCGGGCCGCCACCCAAGCGGCAAAGCGCGCCGGGGCCACGCCGATGCGGGCTTGCATATGTGCCGTCTGTTGTATCTCTTGGTTTATCGTCTCGCACCAGGTCGCCTCGTCTCCATAGAGCCTGCCCATGTCGCGTGCGTCCAAATAGGCCAGGCCCAGCTGTTTCGTCTCTATCGCCGGGCTATGTTCTTCCAAGACAGCCTCGATCTCCTGCCAGGCTTTTTGATAGAGCGACCGATCGGCCGGGATGACGCGGGCATCGGAGCAATGGGCCAGGGCACGCTGGAGCGGCATCTGGGCGCGCACGCCTCGCGTGGCAGCCTGAGCGCAATAGGCCAACACCCGCTCAGCATCGCAGATGATCAAAGGGCGCGTTTCCTCGCCGCGCCGTTGCCGCTCGACCTGCGCCATGAAATGAGGGATCCAGAAGCAGGCGAATCTATTCATCGGCTTCTCCGTGGATGTGGTTTCGAAAGGTCACCCGAATGGGCAAACACTGTCCTGTCGGGCCTGAGCGGTTCTTGAGAATCGTCACATGGGAGACAAAGCCCATGACTTGGCGTTTACGGTACAGCCAATATTGCCAGGCAAAACCGAGGCGGATGCTGGCGAAATGGGGCAATGTGGGCCCAGCCGGGTAGTTTTCGGGAAGGAGCGTTTCGGTCAGGATCAACAATGTACACAGCGAGCGGCTGAGGATAGCCTGCCATTCGCCGAGCGCACGCTCGAGCAGATAGAGATCGTGACTGTCGGCAAGCATGGGATGAATGCGATCGAAGAGAATAGCGCCGGCGCCGCCCCCGCGAATAAGGTCGTCGGCCATCTCAAGCGCATGCCGAAAGCCAAAAGGGCGCAGGATGACCAAGGGCTCAAGGTAGACGCCACAGCGATGTAAAAAATCGAGATCGATCGTCTGATGGGCGTCGATATAGACGACCTGTTGCCCAGCGAGTTGGGCCTCATACAAGGCTTTGGCGGCCAGCGTCACCTGGCCGGCCGTGCCAGAGCCGAGCAATTCGGAGATCCTGCCTTTGGGAAAACCTCCGATGCGCAGGGCGCGGTCTAGATGGGCGAAACCGGTGGAGAGCACATCCTCGCGGGTGAGAGTCTCGATCTTTCCCGCCGGGCGAATGGCGCGTGGCCCCCAGCGCTGCTGGATAGCGGCCACGGTCTGTTCCATTTGTTTCAGTCGGTTTTTGCGCGCCATGGAATGCCTCGATGTAAATTCTATAGAACATATGTTCTATCGTCAAGCGGGACGTAATGGATCAAATTGTGGTCGACAGACCTCTGGACGGTGAGTAGAATACGTGAGCGATGGGTCGTTCAAGCGAGCGGGGGAGGCGCGGGCATGAGTAACCGAGATGAATTGCAGATCATAGCCAACGCATTGGTCGCCGAAGGAAAGGGCATCCTGGCTGCCGACGAGAGCACCGGCACGATCACCCGTCGGCTGACCGCCGTGGGCGTGGAATCAACCTTTGAGACGCGGCGTGCCTATCGAGACATGCTGCTCACCACATCGGGGATCGAGGCTTTCATCAGCGGGGTAATCCTCTACGACGAGACCATCCGGCAGGAATCCTTGGGCGGCATTCCATTCCCACAATTGTTGCAGGCCAAGGGCATCATCCCGGGCATCAAGGTGGATACTGGCGCCAAGGCGCTGGCTGGATTCCCGGGCGAGCAGGTCACCGAGGGCCTGGACGGCCTGCGCGAACGTTTGGCCGAGTATCACCAAATGGGGGCGCGCTTTGCCAAGTGGCGCGCCGTGATCACCATCGGGCCGGGCATTCCCACGCGCTTTTGCCTGCACGCCAATGCCCATGCCCTGGCGCGCTATGCGGCGCTCTGCCAGGAGGCCGGTTTGGTGCCCATCGTCGAGCCCGAGGTGCTGATGACCGGCGATCATACCATCGCGCGCTGTGCCGAGGTGACCGAGGCGACCCTGTCCGAGGTGTTCGCGAGCCTGCGCGAGCATCGTGCGTCGCCAGAGGGCCTGCTGCTCAAGCCCAACATGGTGCTGCCGGCCCTGAACTGCCCCGAGCAGGTGGACGCTAAGCAGGTCGCGACGGCCACCCTGGCCACGCTCAAGCGTACGGTGCCCGCCGCCGTGCCGGGCATCGTCTTTCTCTCTGGCGGCCAGAGCGCCGAGCTGGCCACGGAGCGGTTGAACGCCATGAACAACATCGGACCGCAGCCCTGGGAGGTGAGTTTCTCCTTTGCGCGCGCGCTGCAAGGGCCGGCCATGGACGCTTGGCGCGGTCAGGAGGACAATCGCTCTCTGGCCCAAAAGCTGTTCTACCATCGTGCACGCTGCAATAGCGCCGCGCGCGGCGGCCGCTACGTGCCCAGCATGGAGGCCTCGGCGCCAATGGCGCCATAGATCGCCAGACCGGCTTACAAGATGGATCGTATGCTCACCTGGAGGCGTCTTTGGCCCCCAGATCGCCTCTCCACACCAGCCCGAAACAGGAGCCCAGATGAAAATCAAGTCGATCGAGGTCATGCAG
>JAFGLK010000322.1 GCA_016928125.1 Anaerolineae bacterium | reverse complement strand
GCGGGGTCGGCGTTGATCACATGTGGCGCCACACGTGTCCTGTGCGCGGCCACGCTTGAGGAGGCGGTGCCGGCCTGGCTGCAGGGACGGGGGCGCGGCTGGGTCACGGCCGAGTACGGTATGTTGCCCGCCTCGACCCAGACGCGCATCTCTCGCTCCCGGAGCGCCACTTCCGGTCGCACTTTTGAGATTCAGCGCCTGATCGGTCGTGCCTTGCGCGCCTCGGTCGATTTGGATGCCCTCGGCGAGCGCATGGTCACGGTCGACTGTGATGTGATCCAGGCCGATGGGGGCACTCGGACGGCCGCGGTGACGGGTGGCTATGTGGCGCTGGCCCTGGCTTTGCAGGGATTGATAGAGCGTGCTATGATTCCCTCCGGGGTACTCAGGGCGCCGGTTGCGGCGATCAGCGTGGGGGTTGTGGAAGCCGTTGCGCTGCTCGATCTATCCTATGCTGAGGATGCGGCCGCCGAGGTCGATTTCAATGTCGTGATGAACGGCAGCGGCGAGTTCATCGAGCTGCAAGGCACCGCCGAGGGGCGTCCCTTTTCCCGGGCGCGGCTGGACGAGCTTGTCGATCTGGCGGTTCGGGGTATCGGGCGGCTGCTCGAGGTTCAGCGTCGAGCCCTTGGATTAGCGTTCAGATCTTTGGGGGGACCCATTTGAGACCGACACGTGAAGATGCCTGGCGATTGCTGAACGAGTATACTCAGAGCGCCAGCCTGATTGGCCATGCCCTTGCGGTGGAAGCCGCCATGCGCTATTATGCCCGTCAGTATGGCGCGGATGAGGAGTTCTGGGCCGTCACCGGCCTGATCCATGACTTTGACTATGAGCAACACCCCACCTTGGATGAGCATCCTATGGCGGGAGTGGCCATCCTGGAGGGGTTGGGATGGCCGGAGGAGATCATTCAGGCGGTCAAGGGGCACTCGCGGGAGCTCGATGTGCCGCGCGACACACCCATGGCCAAAACGCTCTTTGCTGTGGATGAGCTGACCGGACTGATCGTGGCCTGTGCGCTGGTGCGGCCCGATAAGAACATCCATCATCTCGAGGTCAAATCGGTCCGCAAAAAGTGGAACAGCAAGTCCTTCGCCCGCGGCGTGAACCGGCAGGACATCGAATTGGGTGCGTCCGAGTTGGGCGTGGATCTCGATGAGCACATCGGCCTGGTGATCGAGGCCATGTCTTCCATTTCGCGGGAATTGGGCCTTGATGGGGCCGGGTCCTAGGGGGGCGGACCGCTAGAGATGCGTCTTCTTTCCAAGCGGAATCGGTGTCCCCAATGCGGTGCGCGCTTGCATCGCGGTGCCTCTCTCTGTCCAGAGTGTGCCCATCGGTTGAGCACGCGCCGAGTATCAGAGCACTGTGCGAGTTGCGGCGCGCGCCTCTCGGCGGAGGCCGAGGCCTGCCCCATCTGCGGGGCGGCCCGGATGGCGTCGGATGGCGTTCTTGGGCCACGCGCCTTGTTGGCCGTCGCCATCGTGGTCTTGATCGGGGCGCTTGGGGGCATGGGGTGGTGGCTGCGCCCTTGGGAGCGCGTCGAGGTGAATCTGGACGCCTTGGCGCTCGAGCCTACAGCCACAGCGACGGCGTCTCCCTATCCGACCTGGACCACGAGCCCCACTCCGCCGCCTACCAAGACGGCTACTGCCACGCTTGTGCCCACCCTTACGCCCACTTCAACTCTCGAGCCTACGTCTACTGCCTCGCCCACACCTGGGATGGTGCGCTATACGGTGGTCGAGGGGGATACGCCGCTGGGAATCGCGGTCAAGTTCGATGTCGACTTGGCACAGCTTCTCAGCCTCAATGGCCTGAACGAGCGTTCCATCCTTCAGATCGGGCAGGAATTGGTGATCCGAGGCCCTAGCGGTGGGCCGAATGGTGAGGAGTTGCCTGAGCAGCTTGCTGAAGACCAACCCTCTGAGGCCTCGGCCGATCTTCCTAGGCTGGCTTCCTCGTCTGGCGCCAAGGCACCACCTACAGCGGAGCCGCCTATAGCCAAACCGCAGGTGCCTACCCAGATGCCCTCGCCAACGCCCGAGCCGCCCACAGCCACGCCGGGCATGCTTGTGCACGTCGTGCAGTCGGGCGATATGTTGCTCTCCCTGGCCCAGAGGTACGATGTCTCGAGTGAGGCGATCGCTGAGGCGAACGGTATCTCGCTCAATTCCATCCTGAGCGTGGGACAGGAGCTGATCATCCCAGGCCTCGCGACGACGCCGGCGCCGACGGCTACGCCTGAGGCATCGGATACCCCAACGTTGACCCTCACGCCCAGCCCAACCATGCCCCCTCAGCGCAGCCTGCCCCAGTTTCCCTATGCTGCGCCCCTGCCTCTGGGGCCGGTGGATGGCGCTCGGATCAGCGGAGTGGATACCCCTGTGATGCTAAACTGGACTTCGGTGGGCATCCTGGCCGAGGATGAGTGGTACGAGATCGAACTCTGGGCACCGGGCACCGATGAATCGGTTCTGGCCTGGAGTAAGGCCACGTCATGGCGCCTGGAGCCCATGCGCAGTGGAGACGACGAGTCGGCGGCTCCCTTCTATCGCTGGCAGGTGAGGGTGTCGGTGCGCGGTGAGAACGGTCAGCGCGCCGCTGTGCTGAGCCCGTCGAGCTCCTTGCAGAGCTTTATCTGGCAATAGCCCTCCCGCAGAAGTGCCCTGGTGTGAGCGTGCCGGCGATGACCTGCTGGGTGATTTGTATGGCCCTCTTGTCTGCCCCTTGACTCAAGCCAAGGTGAAACTCGCATGCGTTGCACAGGCATGTGTGCGGATCTCGTGCTGGCCCGAGTTCCGGGCTGACCACGAGCGGCACCATCCCCGACGTCGACGCGGCAAGGCGCGACACGCAACGCAGTTTGACAAGCCCTGCGTTTGGCTCTAGGCTAGCGCCCGTGCCAAAGCGTGAAG
>JAFGLK010000321.1 GCA_016928125.1 Anaerolineae bacterium | reverse complement strand
CGGCCAGCCGTTCGGCATAATCGATCACCGCCTGCAGAGCGATCTCTATCGAGTCCAGAAAGGCGCGCTCGGCCTCGGACTCGGCCAACTCGCGCTGGGTCCTGGCATCGGCCATGATGCCCGCCAAGCCCTTGTGCAGAAGCCGGGGATAGTCCGGGACGATGTGGCCGAAACAGGAGCGGATCGTCAACCCGCGCTCGGCGGCCCGCTCGCGCTCCTCTGCCGTGCTATAGTCGGGGAAGGGCTTCTCGTAGTGGCGACGCGGTTGCTCGAGCGTCAGCGATCCCGCAAACAACTGCCCGTCCCAGAGTTCATCGGGCATCAAACTCAGCTTGAGCGCTAATGCGCGGGCCTTGCGCACCGCCAGCGGCTCGGACATGTAGCGCTCGTCGATGCGCTCCGGGCAGGCCCAATACTCGGAATCGACCTCCATGGCATCGCGCACCCTACGGCGCAGATCCTGCACCCTCGGCGTATCGGCATAGTCCCAACTCCTCACGCCAGTGTCGAGGGCATCTGCCACGATGGTCGCCATTACACACTTCCTCCAACCAGGATGAGCGCTACAGGGCGCAGGCTACGCGAGAGCGCGCAAGCCCGAATGCCCATGCCGTCGCGAATGGTGCTAGTGTGCATGAGGCCGCCTCCGCTGTCAACTAGCGCGAATGGCGCCGAGAGGCGCACCCAATGACGCGGGCATTCCACCGGCTCCCGCCTAGAGTGTGGACAAGGGAAATTGACACTCTCACTCCGATGGCGTATCTTTGCACAAGGTGACTCCGGCTCAGCAGGTACATGAGGCGAGGTCTCAGACGTACTGGGAGGATAGAGATGACAGTCGCTGCTCCCGTCATAGCTTTGGATATTGCTCAGGAAGAGGCGCTGCGCGACCCGATCTTGCGGGCCTTCACGCCGCGGGCGCAGCACCTCCACGCGCTTCTCCAGGAGCGCATGGACCACAAGCAGGCGCTCTGGGGCGACGGTCTGAGCATCCTGGACGATCCGGAGGTCGCCAGCCTGCCTCTGGTGCTGCGCAGGGCCACGGCCTTTCGGAGGACGCTGACCGAGATGCCCATTGCCATCGAGGAACACGACCTGATCGTGGGCAACGCCCTGGTGAACGGCGTCGTCGTGCGCACGGCCATGCCGCGCTACGCCACGGAGGATGAGCAGGCTCGGGCCGGAAGCGAGGGCAAGAGCATCGTCTATGCCCTGGCGCACAAGACGCCTTACTATCCCCTGGTCATGGAAAAGGGACTAGGCGGCATCCTGGCCGACATCGAGGTCAAGCTGGCCGAGATCGAGGCGCGTGCGCCCTCGCCGGAGCGCGACGAGAAACGCACTCTGTTCGAGGCCATGCGCCTCGAGTGTCAGGCCACCATCGCCTTTGCGCAGCGCCACGCCACTTTGGCGGAGCTTTTGGCCAAGGCCGCCACCGCTCCCCAGCGGCGCGCAGAGCTGGAGCAGATCGCGGCGGTGTGTCGCTGGGTGCCCGAGCATGCGCCGCGCACCTTCTGGGAGGCGCTTCAGGCCTTCTGGTTCGTCCACTATGCGCTTTTCAGCACCCACACCCAGCTCTCGTGTGGGCGCCTCGATCAGTACCTCTACCCGATGCTGGCGCGGGACCTGGAAGCTGGACGCCTCACGTTGGTCGAGGCGCAGGAACTGCTCGATTGCCTGTGGCTGCGCTTCAACGACCGCGCCCAGATCGTGCGCGAGAATTTCGCGCATCTGGATGGAGACGATGGGCACGAGGGCCAGGATGAGGAGTTGGTTTCGGCGAGCCGCTATCGCTCGCCCCTGCGCTCAGGCCGTCTGATTGACGCCAAGCCGCGCCCTTGGGCCGCCGGGCATCGCAGGCGGGTGATTCTTGCCGATGATCGGGCCGACGCCATCAACCATTGGGGCCAGAACATCCTCTTGAGCGGCATCCGCCCTGATGGCCTGGATGGCACCAACGCGCTGACCTACCTGTGCCTGAACGCCCATGAAAAGTTCTCGTTCACCAGCCCCGTGGTGACGGTGCGCTTGCACCACGGCTCGCCGCCGGAACTGGTTCGCCGGGTGGCCGAGGTGCTCAAGCAGGACGGCAGCGGCATGCCCTACATCGACAATGATGATGTGCTCATTCGGGGCTATACCGACCTGGGCATTCCGCTGGAGGACGCGCGCGATTACGCCAACTCGAACTGCTGGGAGACGCTCATCCAGGGCAAGACCGATCAGGAGCTGATCCGCGGCGTGAATTTCCTGCTGCTGCTCGAGCTGGCGCTCCACCGGGGGTGCAGCCAGCTGCACGGGCAGATGGGTCCCGACACAGGTGACCCACGCGAGTTCCGCTCCTTTGAAGAGCTTCTCGCGGCCTGGAAGACCCAGCTGGATCATCTCGTCCGGGAAGGGATCGATTATATCGGCGCCCATGTAACCCAGGGCACCCTCGATCACAGCGGCCACGGCAGCTACAACCACTACCCGCTCCTCTCGAGCCTGACGCTCGATTGCCTCGAGAAGGAGCTGGACATCACCCACGGTGGGGCGCGCTACACCATCTGGCACGTAATGGGCGAGGCCCTGGCCAACACGGTGGACGCCCTGGCGATCATCAAGCGGACCGTCTACGAGGAGCGCACACTGAGCATGGCGGAGCTGTTGGGGGCGATCGATGCCAACTGGGATGGTCACGAGTCGCTGCGCCAGCGACTGGCCGCTCGCGGAAGCAAGTTCGCCAACGACGACCCCTACGCCGATGCCATCGGCTGCGAGCTGATGGACGCTTTTGTCACGTCCACCCGGCGCCATGCCCGGCGCTGGTATCCGGCGGTGATTTACCCCTGCAGCGTGGGCACCTTCTCCTGGATCGCGTCGATCGGTCACGAGGTGGCAGCCACCCCCGATGGACGCCATCTGGGCGAGCCGGTGGCCTCCAACCTGTCCCCCGTGCCCGGCGCCGATCGCTCAGGGCCGATAGCGGCCATCCACTCGGCCCTCAAAATGCGACCCTGCGATCTGGCGGCCGGCGCCCCCATGGATCTGCGTCTGGCGAAGGGCGCGTTCCAGGGCGAGGCGGGCACCGACCGTCTGGCCGGGCTGATCAGGGGATTCGTCGAGCAGGGCGGCAACATGCTGGTGCTCACTGTGACCGATGTGGAGGAGCTCAAGCGCGCCATGCTCGAACCGGACAAGTACAGGGGACTGCGGGTGCGCATGGGCGGCTGGTCGGCCTACTTTGTGATGCTCAGCCGCGAGATGCAGCTCTTGCACATCCGGCGCGTGGAGCACGGCCTGGCCTAGGGCGGGGACTCGGGCGCGGCCCTTGGTCGTTGTCGAGGACCGTTTATTCGTCACTCT
>JAFGLK010000320.1 GCA_016928125.1 Anaerolineae bacterium | reverse complement strand
CTTTTCCGTCGCCATGGTTCCCTCCAGTTGAATTATCAATTGAGGGAACACTCCTGCTTCGGTTCGATTTTACGTGAAGGAACACGCCCCCGTACTGACTCCCCCGGCTTCGCAGAGCCCTTTGACAGGCGGTGCGCCTCTCACTACAATGCGCGGGCTCATCCAAAAGGGGCCCGCGATCCCGCGCTGCCCGTGTCCATCCTGCTCAAGGTTAAGCGAGATGTCGTTTCTACGCGCGATGCTGAATATTGTGCTGGCGATCGTCATGGTGGCCTTGATGGCCATCCTGCTATTGACCGGCTATGGCTTGCTCATGGCGGGCCTGTGGGAGAGCGAGGGTCTGGACTATGGGGGCGTCGCCCCAGAGGGCGAGCCAGCGAGCATGTGGCTCTGGCCGGGCGGAGAGCCGATCTCCTATCGCATGTGGGGCGTCAGGCAGGGCGGCGTCGAGCCATCCTCTTGGGTCGTGCTGGTGCACGGGCTACAGGTGGAAGGGTCAGAAACCTGGGCGGCGGTAGCCAGACAGCTCGCTCGTCGCGGCGCCCAAGTGCTCACCGTTGATCTGCGCGGCATGGGACGGTCGGTGCGCACAGCGGACGCCGACGCATACACCATACGCCAGCAGGCCAATCTGCTGGCCATCATGCTGAACGAGCTTCAGATCCGCAATGCGACCGTGGTTGGGCAGGGCTGGGGTGCGGCAGTGGTCTTGCAGATGGCCTATGAGCAGCCGCAATTCGTGGATCAGCTGGTGCTGGTGGCGCCGCAGCTCGAGGCAGGCTGGGAGCCGTGGCAACTTCAGCTCGCAGCGCTGCCCTATGTGGGCCGCGCAGCCATCTGGGTCATGGAAGCGGGCGGTCCGTGGTGGGAGATTGAGCAGCGTCGGCTCGTGGCCGATCCTCAAGCAGTTCCGGAAGACTATCATCGGCGCATCCGCCAGGCCACCCACGTCATCGGTACCCAAGCGGCATGGCGAGCCATGACCATGGCACCCTCAGATAGCGATCTGCCCGAGGCGCTTTCGCGCATCGAGGTGCCGACGATAGTGCTGTGGGGCGAAGAGGATATCTATCTGAGCAAGGACGAGGCACAGCGGATCATCGCAAGCCTTCCTCAGGCAGAAGAGATCCGCATTGCGCAAGCAGGCCGCTATGTGCATGTGGAACGGGCGGCAGACATAGCCCTGCGAATCGACACTTTGCGGCGCTAAGCGAGGCGGCTAATCCTCGCGATAGTGGCAACCGCGGCTCTCTCGATTCTCCCAGGCCGCCTGAGCCACAATCAGTGCCGACAACACCGCGTTGCGCAGGCTGATCACTTCGGTATCCAGGCGGGTCGTCCGGTAGAACGCCACCACCTCCTGGTGCAAGCTGGTCAGATCGTGCAGGGCCCGTTCCAGGCGGCGGCGCGTACGGATCAACCCCACATAGAACCACATGGTGTGCTTGACGGTGGACATATCGAGCTCCACCAGAGCGGGGTCGGCAGCGGCATCCGTGACGTGCTCCTCGCGCCAACTGGGGATATCCTCGGCAGGATACAAGTTCCACTCGTTCAGGTGCCCGGCGATGTGTTGAGCGGCCCGCGTGCCCCACACAAGGCCCTCGAGAAGCGACGCGCTGCCCAGTCGATTCGCGCCATGCACCCCTGTGCACGACACCTCGCCCACGGCGTACAACCGGTCGATATCGGTGCGGCCCCACTCGTCGACCCACACGCCGCCACAAAAATAGTGGGCCGCCGGCACCACAGGGATCGGTTCGCGCGTGGCATCCAGCCCATACTCTCGGCACTTGGCGCAGATGAGCGGGAAGCGCTCCTCGACCCTGTCGGGCGCCATCGCTGAGGTGATATCGAGGTAGACGTGCGGCGCGCCGGTGCGCAACATCTCCTGATGGATGCTGCGCGCCACCACGTCGCGCGGCGCCAGCTCCTTCCACTCGGGCTCATAGTGCTGCATGAAGGGTTGGCCATCGATGTTGAGCAGCCGTGCACCCTCGCCCCTGAACGTCTCGCTGATCAGGAAACGCGCTCTCCCACGATAATAGAACGTGGTGGGATGGAACTGGACATACTCGGCGTTGATGATGCGGGCGCCCGCACGATACGCCATGGCCAAGCCGTCGCCCGTGGCGCCCTCGGGATTGGTGGTGTGCAGGAAAACCTGCCCTAGCCCGCCGCTGGCCAGCACAGTGCATTTGGCCAAGATGGTGCGCACCAAGCCCGTCCCCTGACCGAACACATAGGCGCCTACGCAGGAGACAGGTTCATACAGGGCCAGGCGGTCGCGCGAGTGGTGGGAGGGGGTCAACAGGTCGACCGCGGTGTGTCCTGTGATCAACTGGACGTTCGGCTCCTTGCCCAGGGCCTCCATCAGTTTCTCCTGGATGGCTCGCCCCGTCGCATCGTTGACGTGCAGGATGCGTGCCGTCGAGTGCGCCGCTTCGCGCGTGAGCTCAAGCTCCTGATCCGCATCCAGGCTGAACGGCACACCATACTTGCCGATGAGCAGCTCTTTCACCAATCGAGGGCCTTCATGGGCCAGGATCTCCACAGCCTGTGGATTGTTGATCCCATCCCCGGCGTGGACGAGGTCTCGCATCAGCACCTCGGGCGAGTCCTCATCGCCTCTAAAGATGATCCCGCCTTGGGCGTGATAGGTGTTCGATTCGTGGGGATCCTCAGCTTTGGTGATCACCGTGATCCGCACGTCACGATGCTTGGCGAGTTCGAGCGCCAGAGAGGCGCCCGCCACGCCACATCCGATGATCAACACATCAGTTTCGATGAGTTGCGGCAAGTCGGCCATCATGACCTTACTCCTAGCATACGCTCCAGCGCTACCCCAGCCCAGGTGGCCGTCTCGGCATCCACGCGCACGATATTCGTCGGCTGATCGGCTGCGAGGTCAGCCAGGCTCTTGAGGAGATGTCGGGGCGTGGTGAGCGCCATGGCCCGACAGGTTCTCTCGCTCAGCGGCACCACCAGCTTGTCAGGATGCTCCTGGTTGAGGCGATGGACCAGATTGCATTCGGTGCCCACGACGATCGTAGAGCCTGTCGGGGCCTGCTCCACAAAGCGGATGATCCCGCTGGTTGAGCCAGCTGCATCGGCTCCCGCTACCACCTCCCTGGGGCATTCGGGGTGCACGATGATGCGCGCATCTGGATACCGAGCGCGCGCGACTCTGACGTCCTCGGGCGTCATATTCGAGTGCACATAGCAATAGCCGCTCCACACCACGACGCGACAATCGGCCAGCGAGCGCGGATCGGGCGGCACAACGGGCTCCCACACGCCGATCTGCTCGTCTGGGATACCCATGGCCAGGGCCGTATTCGTGCCCAGATGCTGATCGGGCATGAACAGAATATGGCCTTTTTGCGCCCAAGCCCAGGAGAAGAGCTTGTCCGCATTGGAGGAGGTGCACACTGCGCCTCCATGGCGCCCGACAAAGGCCTTGAGCTCAGCCACCGAGTTCTGGTACGTGATGGGGATGACATCGTCGCCCCACACGCTGGTCAGGGCTGCCCAGGCCTCCTCGGCTTCCTCCGCGCTGGCCAGGCGAGCCATGGGGCAGAGCGCCTCGGCCACCGGCTGGATCACGATCTGCTCGGGCTTGCAGAGGATGGCCGCTGTTTCGGCCATAAAGTAGACGCCGCAGAAGACGATATACTGGGCCCGCTCCAACCCGGCGGCACGTCGCGAGAGCTCCAGGGAATCGCCACGATAGTCGGCGAATTGGATCACGCTGTCCCGCTGGTAATGGTGGCCGAGGATGGTCAACGACTCGCCCAACTCGCCCTTGATGCGACGGATACGCTGAAAGACCTCTTCATCCGGCAGACTCTTATACTCGGGAGGCAGCTCGATCATGATCACCCCTTCGTCGGCGAATCGGCCAGATTCATGGTGAGGTCCAGGCTGATGTCCAAGGCGGTCACCGAATGGGTGAGGGCGCCCACCGAGATCAGGTCCACACCCGTCTGGGCCACTTGCGCCACCGAGGCCAGCGTGATCCCACCTGAGGCCTCGAGCTCGACGCGGCCGGCCGTGCGCTCCACAGCGGCGCGCATCATCTCCAGGCTCATATTGTCCAGCATGATGCGGTCCACACCGCAGGCCAGGGCCTCCTCGAGCTGCGCCAGGGTCTCCACCTCAACCTCGATGGGTAGCTCCATCGTCTGTGAGCGCACTCGCTGTACCGCCTCGGTGATGCCGCCGGCGGCCTGGATGTGGTTGTCTTTGATCAGCACCATATCATAGAGGCCAATACGATGGTTGGCACCGCCGCCCAGACGAACGGCTAGCTTGTCCAGGGGCCGGAGCCCGGGCACCGTCTTGCGGGTATCCAGGATCTTGGCCCGTGTGCCCTCGACGGCCTCGACATAGCGCCGTGTCGCGGTGGCGATGCCCGACATGCGCTGGAGAAAGTTGAGCGCCACGCGCTCGGCGGTGAGGATACCTGGCCCGTATCCGGTAACGCGCGCCACAATGTCGCCCACATCCACACGCGAACCCTCGTCCCTCAAAGGCCTGAACACAACCGCCGAATCCAGCTCGGCGAACACCTGCGCCGCGACCTCCAGGCCCGCGATGACGCCAGGCGCCTTGACCAGGAACTCACCCTCCAGATAGGTGTCATCTGGGATGGTTGCCAGGCTAGTGACATCACCTGGGCCGATGTCCTCCGCCAAGGCATGGCGAATGATCTGCAAGATCTCTGCATTGATGGCCATAGGCTGATTCTCTTGTCTGTTCAGGATGGGGCGGTCTTTGGCTCTGACCGCGCGCAACGTGCTTCCTATTCTACACCCGCGGACATGCGCTGGCAAAGCCTGAGCACGCCTCTGATGCATGCGATTCCTTTGACATGGCGCGAGTGAAGGTTGCCGAGGGCCAAAGGCCTATCCAGCCCACCCAGCGGGCCACGCATCCGTGAGGCAGCCTGCCATGGCTCAGACGGGCCGCAACAGAGCCACGGTCTCGATGTGATAGGTCTGGGGAAACATGTCGATGGGCTGCACTTGCTCGAGCTGCCAGCCCAAGGAGGCCAACTGCTTGACGTCGCGGGCCAGCGTGGCCGGGTCGCAGGAGACATACACGATGCGCTCAGGCTGGCAGGCCAGGAGATGGCTTAAGACTTCGGGGGAGCAGCCCGAGCGGGGTGGATCGACGATGATCGCCTCAAAGGTCTCACCCATCTCGGCCAGCGCATCCTCCACCCGGCCTTCGATCAGCGTCACATTGTCCGTGCGTGTGTTGGTCAGGGCATCCCTCAGCGCCCAAGGGGAGCTTTCGATCCCCACGGCCTCAGCTACATCTGGGGCCAGTGAATGCGCAAAGACGCCCACACCGCAGTAGGCATCCAGCAGTCGCTCGTGCGCTTGGGGTGCCAGGTAGGTGCGCACAGTCTGCAGCAGCCGCTCAGCCTGGGCCGTGTTGACCTGAAAGAACGAGGGCGCCGAGATCTCAAAACGCTGTCCCAGCAAGACCTCATGCAACGTGCTTCCGCCTGCCAGGATGGTCAGCTCATCCATCTGAGCCTGGTAGACACACGAGACGGGCATGTCCACCTCAAGGGCAGGCGCCTCTGCGGAGGAGCCCTCGAACAGGACCAGTTGCTCGCCCGTGGCGATGCCAGCCCGCAGCGCGATGCCTTTGAGCCCCTCGAACTCGATATCCAATGCGTCCCACAGCTCGTCAATCAGCGGATGGGAGATCAGACAGGCGTCGACTGACACCACCTCGTGGCTCTGAAAGGCATAGAATCCGATCCGGCCCTCGCCATCCGTCTTGAGCTGCACGTGATTGCGATAGTCCCATGGGCTCTCCGCACCCAGGGGCGCGTGCACCTGGGGATCTTGCTGTTGTCCCACGCGTGTCAACAGTTCCTCGACGATGTGGCGTTTGATGTTCAGCTGGGCCTGATAAGCCATATGCTGCCACTGACAGCCGCCACACAGGCCGAAATAGGGACACGGTGGCTCTGTGCGAAGGGGCGATGGTTCGAGTACCTCGATCAAGCGCGCGTGCGCATAGCGTCGTCGTGACTCGACCAGATTCACGCGAACGGTCTCTCCCGGGATCGCGAAAGGCACAAAGACCGCCTGACCCTCGTGTCTCCCCACAGCGTCGCCGCCGTGGGCCATGTTGTCGAGCTTGAGCGAGACGATCGTCATATGGCTCACTCATGCCTGATGGGCTTAGCAGCCGCGACGAACCCGCGGACCGTGAGGATTATACCAAGATGCCAAGTGGGCTCCAACCCTGGCCCACGCCGCCGTTCCGTCGGGCGCCTGGCTAACTGAACAGGCGCTTGCATCGTTTTTGCCCACTGACCTGTCCTGTATTATAATGGTTTTTCGTGACACGGAGCGAGAGGCGGTGTGAGAATATGAGCGACCAACTACTCAATACTATGACCCCACAAGCAAACGAGAACATCCCCGACCTTCGGCCGGGCGACACGGTTCGTGTGCATGCTCGTATTGTCGAGGGTGATCGGGAGCGCGTCCAGGTTTTCCAGGGCGTCGTGATGAGACTGCGCAAGGGGGGCCCCGAGGCCAACTTTACCGTGCGGCGTATTGCGGCGCATGGCATCGGTGTTGAGCGCACCTTCCTGCTGCGCTCGCCCCGCGTCGAGAGGGTGGAGATCCTGCGGCGCGCCAAGGTGCGTCGCGCCCAGCTCTACTTCCTGCGCAAGTATCGCGGCAAGGCCGCGCGCCTCAAGGAAGTGCGCTAGAGGCGGCAGCGCAGCGCTGCGGCCGCCTTCCACCACGGACGCTGTGCGGGGGAGGCATAGACCGTGAACCAGCAGCCGAGCCTGGCCCTCGAGCAGCGGTTGTGGTCTCTGGGATATGCGCGCATCGCGGGTGTCGACGAAGCCGGTCGCGGCGCCTGGGCGGGGCCCGTGGTCGCGGCCGCTGTCATTTTGCCTCCCCTCCGCTCGAACCCGGCGTTGCTGGACGCCTTGGCGCCGGTCCGTGACTCCAAGCTGCTCACTCCCCGCCAGCGAGATCTCTGCTTCGACCTCATCCGGCGGACGGCGCTCTGCTATGCGGTGGGGAGCACGCCACCCGACCAGATCGATGCCATCGGGATTGTCCCCGCCACGCGCCGCGCCATGCAGCAGGCGATTCGCGCACTGGCTCTGGCTCCCGATCATTTGCTGATCGACGCGCTGGCCTTGCCGGCGCTGCCCGTTCCACAGATCTATCGGCCCAAGGGCGATCGCGACTGCCTGTCCATCGCGGCCGCTTCCGTTGTGGCCAAGGTGAGCCGCGATCGGGAGATGGTGGGATTGGATCATGTGCTGCCTGGCTATGGCCTGGCTCGGCATAAGGGGTATGGTACCCCTCAGCATATCCAAGCCCTGCACGCTCTGGGCCCCACGCCCCTTCATCGGCATTCATTTGCGCCCATCAAGGCGCTGGATCAGGGCCGTGACCTACGCATTGAGTGACGCCATCTGGGATGTGCCCCTGGTCTTCCTTGATGTGGAGACCACCGGGCTAAGCCCTGCGCGGGGCGACCGCGTCTGCGAGATCGCGCTGCTACGCACACGAGGGGAAGAGGTCCTCGACGGCCTGCAACAGCTCATCAATCCTCAGCGACCCATGGGGCCGGGTGCCCAGGCTGTGCACGGGATCACGGCTGAGATGGTCCGCGATGCCCCCAAGTTCGTCGACGTAGCCGAGCGCGTGTTGGAGCTCCTCTCGGATGGGGTGTTGGTCGGGCACAACACGCGCTTTGATATGGGGTTTCTGGTCAGCGAACTGGATTATGCAGGCCGGCGCTTGCCAGAGATCACTGCCCTGGATACACTCCTGCTGGCTCGGTCATGCTATCGGCTGCGAAGCTACTCCCTCGGGCGGCTGGCCGAGGCGCTGCAGGTGGAGGTGCACGGCCGTTCGCATCGGGCGATGATCGATGTGCTTCTGACCCGAGGCGTCTTTTGGCGCATCGTCGCCGATCTGCTCGCCGCTGGGGTGCGCTCCCTTGCAGACCTGGTGGCTTTGCAGGGCACTCGCATCGTCCCGAATGAACCCGATCCTGATATCCCGCCAGCCATCCGGCGCGCCTTGGCCGAAAGCCGGCTTCTCTGGTTGCACTATCGCTCCGAGAGCGGCGAAGAGAGCGAGCGCTTTGTGCGGCCGCTCGGGGTGCGCAACTATGGCGGCGGCCTGTTGCTGGTGGCCCACTGCTTGCTCAAGGATGCTCGGCGCAGTTTCCGCCTGGATCGGATCATCGAAGTGGAGCTGATCGAGGACTCGTCATAGCGTTTCAGCCTGGGAGATGCCCTCATGCCGGAGCTGCCTGATCTCGAAGCCATCAAGGAGGTGCTGAACCGCACCGTCGCGGGCGCACGCATCGTGAGGATCAGCGTGCTGCGCCCGCTGGTGTTGCGCTCCCTCACGATGGAGACGCCCGACGCGTTCTGCGTCCCACGCGAGATCCGCGCGATCGACCGGCAGGGCAAGTTTCTGCTCTTCGAACTTGGCCCCGGGCGGTGGATCGTCTTTAGCTTTATGCTGGCAGGCCGTCTGCGCTTTTGTGCTCCGGATGAGCGCACGCTGGTGCGCGACTATGTGAGTTTTGACCTCTCCAATGGGAGTCACCTCCGCTACCACGATCCCGAAGGCATGGGCAAGATCTATCTGACCGAGGAGCTGGGCGCTGTACCCGGCTACGCTGACATGGGGCCCGATGCTCTCGATGACGAACTGACGCTAGAGGCCTTCATGCAGCGACTGGGACGCTTCCGCGGCGAGGTCAAGGGGGTGTTGACTCGGGGAGCGTTTGTGGCGGGCATCGGCAACGCTTACGCCGACGAGATCCTCTTTGCGGCTGGACTCTACCCCTTTCGCAAGTCGACATCGCTCAGCGCAGAGGAACGCACGGCGCTCTATCGAGCCATGCGGCAGGTGCTCCAGCAGGCCACGCGCACGGTGCGCGAGCGCATGGGCGACGAGATCCAGTTGGAGATCAGGGATTTCCTGCAGGTGCATAACAAGCGGGGCGAGGCGTGTCCTCGTTGTGGGCAGTCCCTCTCTGAGATCAAGGTACGGAAACGAGCCACCACCTTCTGTCGACACTGTCAGCCCGGCATGCTGCTGCGGGGCTGAACCTCTCTTGGTCTCGTCATGCGAGCGTTGAGGCCGGATCGCCACGGTCAGGCACACTGCCCTCTGGTGCCATCGGATGGCCAAGCCGCGCGGGTTCCGCCCCGTTCCCTTTCCTGGGCTTGCCATTCTTCTGGCGCGGTCAAGTTGGCGCGGGCTTGCACTAAAGGTATAATAACAGCCGTGGGCAGGCCGAGGTCAGGGCGATATACATGACAACTGGCGCGGCGAATCTTCCCCTGCATCACGGCAGCGCTGCTCGCTGGCTGCTCCGGCGCATGGTCTGCCTGGCGTGTGCGACCGCCAGGGGGATGATGGCTGGGGGCAGCGCGACAGGCTCTCCCAGACAGCCGGCCGATCCTCACTGTTTGCAGGCCTTTGCGCGTGTCTTGGGGCTCGACTGGCGCTGTAGTGATTCGACCATCACCAGTGGCGACGCTCTCAGACACGATCTCCTCAGAGTTGGCAACGAGCTCGAGCTCTATGCTGCGGGTGAGCGCGAGACCTCTTGGCGAATCATAGAGGAGATCCGAGCCCATGCTCCTGGCCTGTCCGTATCGCCTCTGTCCCTGATACATTCCAGCCGGACGTGGGCCACGGTAGATCATGCGGCGATCCGGGACGGGTATCCGCTCTACCATCACGTGGTGTTCTTCGAGCGCCAGGGCCGATGGACCATCGTTCAACAAGATATGAGCGCTCAGACGCGCCATGCTCGGCGCTACCCTTGGCCAGCAGATTCGGCGGAGGAGCTGATCCCTAAGCCCTACAGTGCGACCTGCAGGAGATGACCTCGAATGGCGAAAGAGCGTTGGCAGACCAGAATTGAGCAGCTGAGCCAAGACAACCGGTCGGGGGCGGCTGAGATCGCGAGTGTGGCGCTCGATGTGCTGATCGATGCGGTGGGCGATTCCATGCCCAGCGGCGCCATCAGCTATCGGCATTGGCTCTTGCGCCTGGGTCGGCAGTTGGTGGCTGCGCAGCCCTCGATGGCCGTGCTCTTTCGACTGGTCAATGACATGCTTTGGGCGACCGACGAGGCTGTCGGCGCGCCAGAGATGCGTCAGATGGCGCTGGATTACCTGCAGGCCCGGCGAGCCGAGTCGGCGACGGCCCTGGAGGCCCTGGTCGTGACCGCCGTGGAGCATCTGCAAAGGCATGAGACGATCCTGACCTATTCGCGAAGCTCTACGGTGGTGCGCATCCTCAGCGCCCTGGCCGGGCGCCGGCGCGGCTTGTGCGTGCTGTGCGGTGAGGGGCGCCCCATGCTGGAGGGCCAGACGCTGGCTAGCGAATTGGGCTGGGCAGGGATCCAGGTCAGGCTGGGCGTGGACATGGCCCTGTTCGGCTGGCTTCCGGAGGCGACGGCCCTGTTGCTGGGGGCCGATAGCCTGATGGTCACAGGGCTGGTAAACAAGCTGGGCACGGCGCCGCTGGCTCGGGCCGCCTATGATCTGGAGATACCTGTCATCGTGGCCACGACCACAGACAAGTTCCTGCCAAATGACTATGTGATCAGGCAGAATCTGCGCGACGGAGACCCAGATGAGATCATGCCGGTGAGCAGCGAGAATATCACCGTCCTCAACCCATACTTTGATGTGACGCCTCTTGATGTGCTGACAGCGGTCATCACAGAGAAAGGCGTTCTATGGGGCTCAGAGCTCGCCGATGTGTTGTCACGGATCAAGACCTATCCGGGCTTGCGGGGGAGATAGATGAACGCGAATGCAGAGCTGCTGGTCATCGGCAACGAAATTCTCGATGGGGACGTATTGGATACCAACAGCCATTGGCTCTGTCAGCAGCTGACCGGCCTGGGCATGACCGTGGCGCGCGTTTGGACGGTGCGCGATGATCTGCGGGCCATCGTCTTTGCCCTGCGCACTGCGCTTGACGGCGGCGCGGGCCTCATCATCGCGACGGGCGGCCTGGGTCCCACGGAGGACGATGGCACCCTGCAGGCCGTTGCCGAGGCCCTGGGACGAGAGCTGGCGCGACACCCGCAGGCCTACGCTTGGGTTCACGAGCGCTATCAGGAGTTGACGGTGGCTGGCCATGTCGACTCGGCCGAGATGACGCCCTCGCGCGCCAAGATGGCCAATCTCCCCGTGGGAGCCAGCCCGCTGCCCAATCGCGTGGGCACTGCGCCGGGTGTGCTGTTGCAGGAAGGTGACGCCACCCTGGTCTGCTTGCCCGGCGTGCCGGCCGAATTGGAGCACATCTACGAGGAGGCCCTGCGGCCCGTGCTGAACGAGCTCTTGGGCGAGGGCTATTTCCTCGAGTGGCGCGCAATGGTCCAATGCGTCGATGAATCGATGCTCGCGCCCGTGTTGCAGCGGGTCGTGCCGGAGCATCCCGATGTCTATATCAAGTCGAGGGCCAAGCGTCTGGGCGAGGATCCCCAATTCCGCATTACGCTCTCATCGCGCGGACGAGATCAGCAGAGTGTGAAAGAGGCCGTGTCGGCCGCCTGGAATGACCTGCGGCGGGCTCTAGAGGAGACCGAGCTTGAGGTCGTGAGTGTGGAGCAGGTTCGCTAATTCACCCATCTTTGAGATAGTGACTGACTGGGGGAAGAGGATGGAAGTCGGTACGGTACAGCGGGTGGACATCGAGCAGAAGATGCGCTCGGCCTATCTGAGCTATGCCATGAGCGTGATCACCGCACGGGCGCTGCCGGACGTCCGCGATGGCCTCAAGCCGGTGCAGCGTCGCATCTTGTATGCCATGCACGACATGGGGCTGCGGCCCGATCGACCAACCCGCAAGAGTGCCCGTATCGTGGGAGAGGTGCTCGGCAAGTACCATCCTCACGGCGACACGGCCGTGTACGACGCCATGGTGCGCATGGCGCAGGACTTTTCCATGCGTTATCCTTTGGTGGATGGGCAGGGCAACTTTGGGTCGATCGATGGGGACGGCGCGGCCGCCATGCGCTACACTGAGGCTCGCCTGACGGCAATCGGTGAGGAACTGCTCATCGACATAGACAAGGATACCGTTGATTTTGTCGACAATTTCGACGCCTCGCTGCAAGAGCCGTCGGTGTTGCCCGGCAAGCTGCCCAACCTGTTGCTCAACGGTGTGGGGGGCATCGCAGTGGGCATGGCCACCAACATCCCGCCCCACAACCTCGGGGAGATCAGCGACGCCATCGCCTATCTGGTGGACAACTATGATCGCGCCGAGGATGTCAGCCTCGACGATCTGATGCGCTTTGTGCAGGGGCCTGACTTCCCCACCGGTGGGATGATCCTCGGGAGCGAGGGCATCCGCCAAGCCTACGCGACGGGCAAGGGGCGTATCATCGTGCGCGCCCTGGCCCACGTGGAGGAGATGCGGGGCAGCCATCAGGCGGTCGTGGTCACCGAGCTGCCCTACCAGGTGAACAAGTCTAACCTGGTAGAACGCATCGCCAAGCTGGTGCGCGATGAGCGCATCGAGGGGATCGGTGACTTGAGGGATGAGTCCGACCGCACGGGCATGCGCATCGTGATCGAGCTCAAACGTGGCACCGAAGTCGACCCCGTGATGGAGCAATTGCTCAAGTACACTCAACTCCAGACCACGTTTGGAGCCAACATGCTGGCGCTGGTGGACGGTGAGCCGCGCCTGTTGCCGCTCAAGCGCGCCCTGCTGCACTATATCGATCACCGCTATGACGTCTTGGTTCGGCGGACGCGCTTTGAGCTGGAACGCGCCCTGGCGAGGGCCCACATCCTCGAGGGACTCTTGATCGCCCTGGACAATCTCGACGAGGTGATCGCAACCATTCGACGCTCGCGCACGGTAGACACCGCGCGCACCAATCTCATGCGCCGCTTCAAGCTCAGTGAGGAGCAGGCCCAGGCGATCCTGGATATGCAGCTTCGGCGCCTGGCGGCGCTCGAACAGCGGCGCATTCAGGAAGAGTACGAGCAGATTCTGGTGCGCATTGAGTACCTGCGCGAATTGCTGGCCAGCAAGGAAAAGATGCTGGGCCTCGTCAAACAGGATGTGGTGGACCTCAAGAAGGCCTACGGCGATCCGCGGCGCACGCGGATCTGCGAATCCGACGACAAGGGCGAATTCAAGGCCGAGGACTTGGTGCCCGATGAGGATGTCTGCGTCTTGCTGACCGCTGAGGGCCTGGTGCGGCGGCTGCCGGCTTCGGCCTATACGTCTCGTCGCACGAACGTGCCCGGCATGTACGCTCGCGAGCGCGATGCTTTGGCCGAGATCTTTGTGGCTCACTCGCAGGAGAGCATCGTCTTTTTCACCGACAAGGGCAACGCCTATGCTCTTCCGGCGCATCAAGTGCCCGATGTGAGCCAACAGGAGAGCGGCCTGCCGCTGGCCGACCTGGTGCGCCTGGGAAACGACGAGCGAGTCATCGCTATGCTCCATCTGCCCGACGAGGGCGACGATCTCTTCGTCTCGATGGCGACGCGCGGGGGGCAGATCAAGCGGCTTGCGCTTGAGGAATTGGCGTCGCTCGGCCGGGCCGGCACTACGGTGATCGGCTTGGGCGACTATGATAGTCTGGGTTGTGCTCTGCTCACCAAGGGCGAGGATGAGCTCGTCATGGTAACCGAGCAGGGCAATGCTATTCGTTTTGCCAGCGACACGGTGCGCCCACAAGGCCGTAGCGCAAGCGGCATGCGCGGCATCTCTCTCAAAGAGGATGATCGGGTGGCTGGAATGGATGTGGTGCGCGAAGATGGCGAACTGCTGATCGTCACGGATCTGGGCTTTGCCAAGCGTACGCCGCTCGCCGAGTATAATACTCAGGGACGCGGCGGGCAGGGTGCTCTCACGGTCGACGCATCCAAGACCCGAATCTCGGGCCCCGTCGTCGACGCGCGAGTGGTGCTGGCAGACGACGAGATCATCCTGACCACAACGGGTCGCGACATGCAGCGGATGCCGATCAGTGACATACCGCGGCTCGGCCGGGCGACCTGGGGGCGACTGGTCACCCGCACCCGGCGGAACGCGGCGATCCAGGTGGAGAACGATCGTGTCGTGGCCGCGGTCAGGCTGACCAGTTCCCTGGGCGGGGAAGACGCCTCCTCAGACGAGCCTGAAGAGCAGGGCGCCGGATCAGGGGATGATGGTGCGTCCGCCGCAGTGTCTCGCCCCCGGACGCGTCGCCGCCGTGCGAGCGCCTCGGCCTCCGATCGCCAGGCTGCAGCGGATGCCTCGCCAGAGCCCCAGACCCCAACGGCCACTCGCGGATCGAGAGGCCGATCACGTTCCCAGAGCGCGGCGCAGGAGACATCTGCGCCCGCGTCTGCGGGCG